>CAZKKD010000256.1:0-6298 GCA_964553265.1 uncultured Planctomycetales bacterium
GGACATGGGATCGCCAGCGGACGTGGAACTGCCGGATCCGTTCCGGTTCGACGACGGCGGGCGGGTGGCGACGGCGGCGGACTGGAAACGGCGGCGCGAGGAGCTCCTCGCCACCATCGTGGACCTCGAATACGGCGGCCTGCCGCCCGCGCCGGACGGGACCGACGTCGAGATCCTCCACACCTCCACGCTGCGCCACACCGCGGGGGTGCGGTACCGGCAGCTGCGGGTGCGGCCGCGCACGCCGGCGCCGTTCTGGTTCCGCCTCGACCTGCACCTGCCGCCGGGGGACGGACCGTTCCCGGTGGTCCTGACCGGCGACGGGTGCTGGCGCTACGCAAACGACGCGATCGCGGAGACGCTGACCGGGCGCGGCCTCGCGCTGGCGGTCTTCAGCCGGACGGAGCTCGCCCCGGACACGGGGTCCACGGCGCGCGACACCGGCCTCTACGCGGTCTATCCGAAGGCGACCTTCGGGGCGCTGGCGGCCTGGGCGTGGGGCTATCATCGCGCGGTGGACGCGCTCCTCGCGACCGAGGAGATCGACGCCGGGCGCATCGGCATTGTCGGCCACAGCCGCGGCGGCAAGACCACCCTCCTCGCCGGCGCCACCGACCGGCGCATCGCCCTCACCGGCGTCAACGGCAGCGGCTGCGGCGGGGGCGGATGCTTCCGCTGGCAGGCCGAGGGCTCGGAGACGCTGGCGGACATCCTCCGCGTCTTCCCCTACTGGTTCGGCCCGAAGCTGCACGACTACATCGGCCGCGAAGCGGACCTGCCCTTCGACCAGCACGGCCTGGCCGCGTGCGTGGCGCCGCGGGGGCTCATCTTCACCAACGGCCTCGAAGACCTCTGGGCCAACCCCGCCGGCGCGCAGCAGACCTGGCGCGCGGCGCGGGAGGTATACCGCTTCCTCGGCGCGGCGGACGCCATCGGCGCCCGGGTCCGCCCCGGCGGGCACGGTCACGGCCCGGCCGACTGGGACGCTTACCTTGCCTTCTTCGACCGGCAGCTCCTCGGCAAGGCGGGCGACCGCACGTTCGACGAACTGCCGTACCCCGACCTGCCCCGCCCCTATGCCTGGACGGCGCCGCTCACGGAAATGTAACAGGGCGTCGCGTTGACGGGCAGGGGAACAGGCTGTATACTGTCGCCGGCAGTGGGGGAGGGACTTCGGGCACGCGGAACGGGTGCGGATTCGCTTCGCCGTCTGCAGCGGGCGCGGGAACACCGCGCACCACCGACAGAAGAGACGCAAGGAGAAGCGCATGCGATTGCGAACCATCGCCTGGCTCCTGATCGCGATCCTGCCTGCGGGCGGAATGGCGGCCGGCGGCGAAGGGAAAGCGGCCGGCGGCGAAGGGAAAGAGGTGCCGCTGGAGCCGAAGGGACTGAGCGGCGTCTTCGTGACGCTCACGCCGACGGATGTGAGGGGCGGGTACATCCCGATCGACGAGGGATCGGTGCGCCCGTCCACCAAGATCACCTTCCCGAAGGACGCGCAGTCGGTGCAGGCCATCGAGATCGGCCCGCACGAGGGCGAGATCCTCTGCGACCGGCGGAAGAAGCGCTTCGTCCTGAAGCTGGGGTCGGAAACGTACGCACTCGACCAGGCCGGCGCGGGCCTGAAGCCGGTGCTGCTGGATCTGCCCGACGGCGGCAAGGCGGCGCTGGTCTTCCCCGCGGCGAGGCACAGCTACGGGGGGTCGCTCCTCTACTACCGCAGCGGCTACACCATGCGGGGCGAGCTCGGCGGCGCGAAGGTGCACCTCTACGACGACAACCTCGACCTCCGCTACGAACCGGGCGCCGACACGGTGCGCGTGGGCGACGGCCTGGTCTTCGCGAAGCTCGCGGAGCAGATCTCCCTCGGCTCGACCATCTGCACCTTTGCGGCGGTGGACCCGGCCGGCGCCAGCTTCTCCGCGGTGCGCTACACGGGCGCGGCCGGCAGCCTGACGGTGAAGTACGACGACGACAAGCGCATGCGCTTCGACTGCGCGTTCGCCTCCGCGGACGGGAAGCTGGTCTTCACCTCCGGCGAGGACGGCGAGACCTACGCGGTGACGCCCGGCACGTACAACCTGACCCACGGCGTCGTCTGGCGCGAGAAGGGCGGCCAGCCCTACGCGCTTGCGGGCATCGTCCCGGGCGACTCGACGGCCGTGGAGGTGGGGGCCGACGGCAAGGCCGAGATCGCGATCGGCGAGGACATTGGACTCGCCTTCGAGCCCACCGTCGGGAGCAACCAGTTCGGCATCAGCGTCTCGACGCTGAAGGTGGTCGGCAAGCATGGCGAAGCGTATGTCGGCTACGCGTGGGAGAAGGCCCCGGACGTCTACGTCGTCGACGGCGGGAAGGCCAAGAAGATCGGCGGCTTCGAGTATGGCTGAGGCGGCGGCCTCTGCAGCTACTCCGTGCGAGTAGACAAAATCAATCGAATCCGGGGCAAGGACGGCGGCGAATGCATCATCGGCGTGATCGGCGAAATCGAGGGCCTCGGCAAGGTGAAGGCCATGCAGAAGGTCACGCTCTGACCGCAACCCCGGTGCGGCACATCTTCTGACGGGACGGCGCCGGCGGGGCCGGCACGTTATGCGTGAAACGCCGGCGCGCGGAGGCCGGACCAGAGAAAGGACCCCGGGTGGCGATGACACCAGAGCAGAACGAGAAGAGAAAGCGCATCATGGCGTGATGGATGGACGCCGGCTACTGAGTATGCGATCCGCAGAAGATCTGCCCCTGCCCGCTCTTCCGGGAACGGAACGTCTGAGAATGCGCGGGCGAGCGCCTGCCCCCGCCAGCCGCGTCGCCGCGCCTGACCGAACACGTCCGCAGCGCCGGCTGCGCGAGCAAGATCGGCAAGGCCGATCTCCTGGCGGTGCTGACGGGCCTGCCGATCTTCACCAACGAGCGCGTCCTCCTGGGCGCGGCGGCGGGGGACGACGCGGGGGTCTTCCGCCTCGACGACGCCACCGACGCCGTGCTGACCGTCGACGTCTTCGCCCCCTCGGTCGACGACGCCTACACCTTCGGCCAGGTGGCGGCGGCGAACTCGGTGAGCGACGTCTACGCGATGGGGGCGACCCCGCAGGCGGCGCTGAGCATCGTGGGCTTTCCCATCCACGCGCTCCCGCCCGACCAGATGCGGGCCATCCTGGCCGGCGGCATCGACAAGCTCGCCGAGGCCGGCGTGCCGGTGGTGGGCGGGCACAGCATCAACGACGAGGAGCTGAAATGCGGCTTCGCCGTCCTCGGCACGACCCCGGCCGGCCGCTACCTGACCCACGAGGGCGCACGGCCGGGCGACGCACTGGTCCTGACCAAGCCGATCGGCGGCGGCGTGGTCCTCTTCGGCGCGCAGGTGGGCCGGGCAAGCGCCGCCTCGGTCGCCCGGGTGACCGAGGCGATGACGATGCTCAACCGCGCCGCGGGCGAGGCGCTCTTCGCCTTCGACGCCCGGGCCGCCACCGACGTGACCGGCTTCAGCCTGCTCGGCCACCTCGCCGAGATCGTCCGCAAGAACGGGGTGGAGGCGACGCTCGACTTCGAGGCGATTCCCCTCTTCCCGGACGCGGAGGCGCTGGCCCGCCAGGACGTGCTGCCGGGCGCGGTGGAGCGCAACCGCGAGGCGACCGCACCGGAACTCCTCGACCTGTCGGCCCTCACCGAGGCGCAGGCGGCCCTCCTCTTCAGCCCCGAGACGAGCGGCGGGCTGCTGGCGTCGCTGCCGGCGGAGCGGGCCGAGGCGTTCGTCGCGCATCTCCGCGAACGCGGCGTGGCCGACGCGGCCGTCATCGGATCGATCTCCGGGCCGGCCGACGGCGGGCGCATCCGCGTCACGACCCGCACCGCCGAGGCGTGGAGCCGGCAGGCGCTGGCCCCGCTCCCGGCGACGGGCGAAGCTCCCCCGGCCGAACCGGCCCCCGCCGACGGCGCGGCCGCCTGCTGCTGTTCCGGCGGCGCGGGGGATGCGGTGGAAACGGAGACGCCCTCCTGTTGCGGAGCCCCGCCGTCCGGCGGCGGCGCCGCGGCCAATGGCGCACCGGTCGCCCCCGCGGAGACGGCCCCGGCCGGAAGCAACGACGGCGGCTTTCTCGTTCCGCTGCCGGCGGGTGAGGCCGAGGCGTTCGGGGCGTACATGCAGGCGATCAATGCGCCCGGTGCGCTCGGGTCGAGGGAGAAGAAACTGCTCGCGCTCGCGCTCTCCGTCTTGACGAAGTGCGAGCCGTGCGTGAAGATTCAGACGCGCGCCGCGCGCGACGCCGGCGCCAGCGACGCCGAGATCGCCGAGGCGGCCGCGATGGCGGTCGGCTTCGGCGGCGCACCGGTGCGGATGTTTTACGAAACGCTCTGCAAACGCGGGCGGTAGAACGTCGTTCTCCATCTCCTCTCCCAGAGGGAGGGGGAGGCGCGGCCGCAGAGAACAGGCGTGGACATAGGGCCACGATGGTCGAACGCGTTCGGGTGCGGGGGCGTCGAGCCCGGAAAGGAAGCGCGATGGGCAGGATCGGACTCCACCTCGGGGCGGCGGCCTGGGCGTTCTACTTTGTCGTCCGGGTGCTCTACCTGGGCGGGGGCGGGGGCTGAGGGAGCACCAGCGCCCCCGGGGTCCTGGAAGGACCCCTCGCCATCGCCCTGGTGCTCGTGCCGCTCCTCTCGGTCCTCGCAAGCCTGATCGGGCTCGTGCGGGACCGGGACCGGGAGCAGGCCCAGACGGGGCTGCTCGTCGGCGGGGTGGCGCTGGTCGTCTGCCTGTACTCGGCGCTTGCCTACTGCGCCTGACGACGCGACAGCGAGAGACAGCGGAGGGAATGGAGGCGGGTCGTGGCTGGTGCCGCGCGCGGTCTTCAAAACCGTTGGGCGGGCGAAAGCCCGCAGGTGGGTTCGATTCCCATGCGCCTCCGCCATCCGTTCCGCCGCCCGGCGCCGCACACGGCCGCCGGGCGTCAGCGGCCACCGACAGCAGACGGGGAGATCCGCGCATGGACGACGCGCCCGCGCACGACCTGCGCGCCCTGCCGGGCGTGGACGCGTTCCTGCGCAGCCCCGAGGGGGCGGCGCTGGTCGACGCGTACGGCGAGGGGCTGGTGAAGCTGGAGCTCCGCCGCCGCCTGGCCGAGGTGCGCGACCGCATCCGCGCCGGCACGCCGACCCCGGCCGGCCCGGCCACGCTGGCCGAGGCGCTCCGCCCCCGGCTCGAACGCGCCACCGCCCCGGCCGGCCGCAAGGCCATCAACGCCACCGGCATCCTCCTCCACACCGGCCTCGGCCGCGCCCCCCTGGCGGCCGACGCGGTCGCGGCGCTCGGCGCGGCAGGCGGGTACACGGTGCTCCAGACCAGCGTCGAGACGGGCAAGCGCTGCCTGCGGGAGGCGACCATCGAGCGCTACCTCCGCGCACTCACCGGCTGCGAAGCGGCGACCGTGGTGAACAACAACGCCGCGGCCACCATGCTGGTCCTCCACGCGCTCGCCGCAGGGCGCGAGGTGATCGTGAGCCGCGGGCAACTGATCGAGATCGGCGGCGCATTCCGCCTGCCGGACGTGATGCAGATGAGCGGCTGCCTCCTCCGCGAGGTGGGCTGCAGCAACCGCACCCACCTGCGCGACTACGCCGCCGCCGTCGGCGAAGCGACCGGCGCCCTCATCCATGTCCACACGAGCAACTACCGCGTCCGCGGCTTCGCCAGTACTCCCGGCATCCGCGAACTCGCCCCCCTTGCCCACGAGCACGGCCTCGTCGCCATCGACGACCTCGGCAGCGGCGCGCTGGCGCCGCTCGCGCCGTGGGGGCTGGCCAACGAACCGCTGGTGCGCGACAGCCTGGCCGCCGGCGCGGACGTGGCGTGCTTCAGCGGGGACAAGCTCATCGGCGGCCCGCAGAGCGGGATCGTGGTCGGCCGGCGCGAGGCGATCGAACGCATCCGCACCGACCCGTTCGCCCGCATGTTCCGCGTCGGCAAGCTCACCCTCGCCGCGCTCGAGACCACCCTCGCCCACTACGTCGCCGGCACCTGGCGCGAGGCGGTGCCCTTCTACCGCATGCTCGACCGCCCGGTCGCCGCACTCGCCGCGCAGGCCGGCGGCATCGCCGCAGCGCTCCGCGCCGCCGGGATCGACGCCACGGTCGAGGAGGACCTCGCCTACGTCGGCAGCGGCAGCCTGCCCGACGAGGGCATCCCGAGCCGCGTGGTGACCCTCGCGCCCGGCGCCCCCGGCGCGGACGAGCGCGCCCGGCGCCTCCGCGCCGGCCTGCAGCCGGTCTGCGCACGCGTCCGCGGCGCGCGCCCCCGCCC
>CAZKKD010000257.1:0-6297 GCA_964553265.1 uncultured Planctomycetales bacterium
GGCATCTCGAGACGCATGGCCTCGAACAGGTCCTGCAGGTCTTCCGGGACGTCTTGCTCCTCGAAGGTGGCGCCGAGGGACTCCTGGTCGAACATGATGGCCTTGCCGGAGATGAGGTCCACGATGCCGCGGAACTCGTCTTCCGCGCCGATGGGAATCTGCAGCGGCACTGGCTTGGCCTTCAGGCGGGTCTTGATCATCTCGACACACCGGAAGAAGTCTGCGCCTATGCGGTCCATCTTGTTGACGAAGCAGATGCGCGGGACCTTATAGCGGTCGGCCTGGCGCCAAACGGTTTCGGACTGGGGCTCGACGCCGGCGACAGCATCGAAAACGGCTATGGCGCCGTCCAGTACGCGAAGCGCGCGCTCCACCTCGATGGTGAAGTCCACGTGGCCGGGCGTGTCGATGATGTTGACGCGGTGTTCGCGCCAGAAGCACGTGGTCGCAGCAGAGGTGATGGTGATGCCGCGTTCCTGCTCCTGGGCCATCCAGTCCATGGTGGCCTCGCCGTCGTGGACCTCGCCCAGCTTGTGGGCCTTGCCCGTATAGAAGAGGATGCGCTCGGTGACCGTGGTCTTGCCGGCGTCGATGTGGGCCATGATGCCGATGTTGCGCATCCGTTCGAGGGGGTGCGTGCGGGGCATGCTACTGTCCGTCCTTGCGCTGCGCGCCTGCATGCCGCGCCGCCAATCGGCAACGGGATGCGCTCGGTCGCGTTCCGTACCGCGTTCCCGGACGCACACGGCGGCCGGAATCGCACGAAGGCCCGTCCCGGACCGTCCGGGCGGGCAGACTCATTCCGTTGCGAACCATGGAAGCGCTCCCGCCCGGACGGGCAGAAGCCTCACCTCGGCGGGACAGCCGACGCACGGCTCGTTTCCGGCCACAGAACCTATCCGCCGCCCCCGGGAATTGCAAGCGAATTCCGGCCGCGGGCCCGCCGGCCGGCGAACGGACTTGCGAGCGGCGGGAGGATGTGCCACAATGACGGCGACGGCACGGCAACCGCGCGGTTCGGAGAACACGGCATGCTCGGCAGACTCTTGCACCGCTTCGGGCAGATGGCGGTCTGGCTCGGCCTCGCCCGGGAGGACGCGATCACCGAGGCGCTGGAGCACGGCGACGCGGCCGGCCGGCGCATCGGCGAGCGCCTGGAAGCGCTCGGCATCCTCGCCCCGGCGCAGACCGAAACGGTCCTCGCCGCCCAGCGCCTCGCCCGCGCCCGCCCCGCGGCGGGCCGGCCCGGCCTCGACTACGAGCTCGATCTCTCCGACCCCGCCGTGCCGGTGGGCGAGTATCTCGGCGTCATCGACGGCGCCGCAGCCATTCCTCTTCCGCATCCCGACGAAGGCGTCCCCTGGTCCGCGCCGCTGGTGATCAGCCTGCAGCGCGTGGAGTATCTCAACCGCAACGGGGTGGAGGACCTGGCCAACCTTTTCGGCGAGCGCCCCTTCGTGCTGTGCGAGACGCCGGAGCTCTTTCTGCTGCTCCTGCGGGAGATGGGGGTGGACGTGATGACCCCCGTCGCCGAGACGCGGGACGAGGCCCGGCGGCTGGCCCGGCAATTGCGCACCGCCTTCGCCGAAGTGGCCGCGCCTCCGCCCGAGAGCGCCGAGCCCGTCGCCCCCCGGCCCCATGCGCCGGCCCGCCCGCCCGCCAAGCTGGGCGTGGCCATGCGCCGGGAAGGCGGCCGGGCGCTGGTGGAGCTCACCGGCGAGCTCGTGCCGTCCACCGCGCTGGCGCATGGACAGGAGCTGCGCGCCTTCTTCGCCGACGGGCCGTGGGACGCCGTTGTGGTCGATCTTTCCACGCTCGCCTACTGCGCGCTTGACGGGCTGGTGCTGCTCGGCGACCTGCCGCCGGAGACGGAGGTCCACCTGGTGGCCACCGCGCCGGTGCGCCGGCAGCTCTGCCTGCTCGGCTTCCAGGAAAAGTATCCCATCCACAATACCCGCACCCTCGCCCTGGCCGCGACGGAAAACCCCTACGTCGCCGTCGCCGGCCGCGAAGTCTACCACCGCCCCGAGTGCCGCATGCTGCGGGGCACCCCGGTCGACCGCCGCATCCGGGTGGCCCGCTCCGGCGGGGCGGGCCTCCGCCCCTGCGGCATCTGCCGGCCCGATACCCCCGCTCCGGCCGACGGTTGACCGCTGCCCAGCGGCGCCCGATCAAACCTTCACGCCGCAAGGTCCCGCACGACAATCAGGATGCCGGCGCCATCCACCGTTCCGGTGGATTCGGATGGGAGCGGCCGTACAGGGGGTGCGCCGATCGGGACTGGCGAGGGGAGGTTCAGTGGATCGGGTGGCGGTTGAGCTCGTCCTGCGCGCGGACCATGCGGCGGATCTGCAGACCGAACCGCTCGTCGACGATGACGGCTTCGCCGCGCGCGATGGTCAGGTTGCCGACGCGGAGGTCCAGCAGTTCCTCCGCCGCCTTGCGGAACTCGAGGATGGAGCCGGGCACCAGGTTCATGATCGTGCTCAACCGCTCCTGTTTCTCGGCAAGGGTGACGCCGATGGGGATGTGCAGCCGCTTGGCCCGGGCGATGTCGCGCTGCCGAACGCTCTCCACGACGCCGGCCTCCGCGCCGTCGGGGACGCTCACCTCTTCCGGGCGGGAGGGGATGGCCGCCTCCATGCCCGTGAGGGCGGGGTCGAGCAGGGTGTGGACATTGACCGGCGACGCCCCCTCGATGGTGAGCTGGCCGTCGGCGCAGAGGCGGAAGTCGGTCCCGAATTCCATGGCCGGCGCGTTGGCGACGAAGTCGACGATCCGGGTGGACTCCGCCGCGAGCGCCACCTCGCCGCCCGGGTCCTGCCGCAGCGCCTGCGAGGCCTGGCCGAGGAAGTTGTTGATCGCCTCGGTGTAGGCGTCCATGCCCTCGTCGTCGAGCTCGGTCTCCTCGGGGGTGGCCTCGACCCCCATGAGCGCGAGGAAGAACGCGACCACGCTCTTGGCGGCCAGGATCGGCACGACCAGCGTGAAGGCGCCTTCGCGGTCACCCGTCCATTTCACCTCGGTCACCACGCATTCGCCGATCTCCGACGGGATGAGCTCGCCGGGGTCGTTGAAGTCGGTGCTGCCGGCGGTGTAGAAAACGCCGCGGTTCAGCAGCGTCGCCCAGCCCTCCGCGCCGGCGGACCAGATCTGCTGGATCAGCCCGTCGGCCGCCTCGACCAGCTTCGGATCGGTGAGGCTCATTTCCGGGCCGTCGTCGCCCAGCAGTTCGTTGAGATCGTCGAGTTCGTCAGACACGATTGATCTCCGCGTCGATCGCGGCCTTGCCCACGATCTTCATCGCTTTCTGTCCCTTGAAGACCCCGGGACTGCCCAGGAACTTCGGTTTGCCGTTGACCTTGATGAGAAGCGGGGCCTTCGCCGACTTCTGCGTCCGCAGCACGTCGCCCGGCTTGAGATCCAGGTACTGGCGCAGGTTGATGGTGGTTTCGGCCAGGTAGGCGACGGTATCGAGCGGGGCGTGCTCGATGCCTTCCTTCAGCCGCGTGAAGCTCTCCTCCTCGGTCCCGACCTTCCGGTAGCTGAACCAGGTGTTGATGGTGCTGAAATCGCTCATGATCGGTTCGATCACGGGGAAGGGAATGCAGAGGTTCAGCATCCCGCTGCACTCCCCCATCCGCAACTCGAAACAGACCAGGATGACGACTTCGTTCGGCGGGACGATCTGCATCAGCTGCGGATTGGATTCCGTCTGCGTGATCTGGAAGTCGATGTCGAGCACCGGCTGCCAGACCTCGTGCAGGAACTCCAGCACCATCTCGGTGATGCGCTGGATGAGGCGCTGCTCGATCTGCGTCATGTCGCGTTCGGGGATGCTGACCTCGGTCGAGCCGCCGCCGAGCTGCTTGTCGATGATCGGGAAGACGATGGACGGGTTGATCTCCAGCACCATCTGCCCGTCCAGCGGCTTGCAGGTCATCAGGTTGAAGCAGGTCGGATTCGGCAGGCTCATGATGAATTCCTGGTACGTGAGCTGCTCGACCGACGCCATCTTCACGTCGATGATGGTGCGCAGGAACGCGCAGAGCTGCGCGCCCAGCTTTCGCGCCAGCACCTCGTGGAGCATTTCGAGCGAACGGATCTGGTCGGTACTGACGCGCTCGGGGCGTTTGAAGTCGTAGACCGCGACTTCAATGTTGGCATCTTCGTCCTCGCCGCCGCCCCCGCCGCCGCCGATCTCCAGGTCGCCCTCGTCAACCGCGGCGAGAAGCGCGTCCACCTCGTTCTGGGAGAGAATGTCGGGCATCGGGCTTACCTTTCCCGTTCGGTTCGCTCGCTGTCGGTTTCGGCCATGTCTTCGGGGAGGACCAGCACCCGCTCGCCGGGACGCCCCCAGCCCAGTTCCGCGCGGATCGCGTCTTCGATGGCGGCCGGCTGGCCGGCCTCGAGGGCGTCGCGCCGGTTCTCCAGCGTGGAGAGGCGCTTCTGCAGCCGGTGCACCTCTGTCCGCAGGCGCTCGACCCGTTCTTCCGCTTCGGCGCTGCGCGATTGGGCCGGAAGATAGAGATACGCGTACAGGAGCGCCGCGAGCGCGCTCAGGAGCAGAAAGCCTTTCACGTGCAGCAGGGTCCGCGTCCAGGGTCCGCGGCGCCCGCCCCCGTTGTTGCCCATCGTCCGCTCCTGCTCCCTCGCGAGGATCGCCTCTCTGGCAGCCTGTGCGCGTGCGCGAGACCTCCGGCGGGCGCGGTGTACGCGTGCCGCGGCCGTCCGGGTCGTTGCACAAGGCATATCGTCACGCCAGCTTATCGGACTCCACCTTTTGTTGATCCCGGTTCCGGCCTGCATTCCGGCAGGCGATCCGGACGGGGCCAATCGGTCGCAACCGCCCATACTTTCATGGCCTTGGGACGGGCGGTCTCCCTCGGGGTTTTCCCCGGCACGGCTCAGTCCGGCGATTGACCGGCCGGGGATCCCGGGGTACAATGTACGTGGCGGCCCGATGCCTTCCGGACAGCGCATTCCGCTTCGCCGGCGCCTGCGGGTCCGCACCCGGGTTGTACGTTGCGGCGGAGCATCTTCTTGCGGCTGGAGAATCCCCATGCGCAGCATCATCCTGGCGCTTCTCATCGGACTCGGCGCGGGCGCGGGCCTGGAGTGGCGGCGCGCCGCGGACGCCCCCCGGCCGGGTGCGGACCCGGCGTGGTCGGCGTTCCACTACGAATTGCTGAACGACGCGCCGGGCGGGGACTTCGACCTTACCGCCACGGCCACCCGTTCCGGCGCCGCCGACGGCCAAGCCGCCTGCCGGCTGCTCCTGGGCTACCGCGACCGGGAGAATTACGCCGTCGTCACCCTTCGCGATGGCGAGGCCCGCATTGCCGAGGTGGAGTCGGGGCTCTACCTGCCCCGCGGCCGCGCCGCATTCGATGGCCCGGTCGCCGCCGACGGGGAGGATGCGGTGCGCCTGCAGTGGCGACGACCCTACCTCACCGTGCTCCTCGACGGGACAGCGGTCCTGCGCGCCGCCCTGCCGGCGCTCCCGCGCGGGCGAACCGGCGTGGGGCAGGCCGGCGGGCCGCTCACGCTCGGTCGCCCGATGCTGCAGCCGGCGGCGCCGGTGGTGCTGGCCGACGACTTCATGCGCAACCCGCACGACGCCTCCCCCTGGGAGAGCCCCACGCCCGAGGCCTGGGAGGTGCGCTCGCACGACAACCCCTCCCGCAGCGCCAACGCCTTCGTCTACCAGGCCCGTTCGCGCACCGGCACGGTCGCCCTGGTGGGCAGCCCCCACTGGGACGCCTATCGCGTCGGGGTCAGCCTCCACGGCCCGGTGGGCGGGGTTGGCGGACTCGTCTTTCACGCGCGCGGACCGGACGACTGCTACCTCTTTCGCTGGGGCGCGCGCCCGCTGGGGCTCGACAAGGACAGCTGGGACTCCGAAACGGCCCCACCCGGCCTCGACCGCCTGCAGCTTGTTCGGCGGACCCCTGCGGGCGACACCGTCCTGGCCGAGGCGAAAGGCGGCTGCCGTCCCTTCCAGTGGCATCGGCTCGAGGTGGTGGCCGCCGACGGGGCCGCAACGTGCTACGTCGACGGGCGCGAGGTCTTCACCCACCGCGATCCGCGCCTCCACGGCGGGCGTGCCGGGTTGTACGCACGCGGCCTGGAGGAGGTGGAGTTCGACGACTTCCTCGTGCGCTCCTACCAGGGACGCCTCCCCGCGACGCCGGCCCTCGATACGCGGACGGCACGGGCGAACGGAGCGGACGCGTCTTCCGACGGGTCCGAGCCGGGCACGGCCGACCGGCTGCTGTACGGCCGGTCGGACTGGCG
>CAZKKD010000258.1:0-6286 GCA_964553265.1 uncultured Planctomycetales bacterium
CCCAGCCGTCCGGGCAGCGTACGGGCGGCGCTCCCGGCGGCTCGCCCCAGCGGGCCGCCCCCCCGAAGCAGAAGCGCCCCCCGGCGCCCGCCCCCGGGCAGTCCGCCACCGATCGCGCCCTCGAAGCCATGCGTCAGCGCGAGGCCGCCGAACAGGAAGAGCGTCGGCAGGAGCAGCGTCGCCGGGCTCAGGCCGCCCGCGAGCGTGCCCAGGCGCGTCTCCGCCAGCAGCAGGAGGCCGCCCGCGCAGCCGAGGAGGAACTGGAGGAAATCACCGAAGCGGCAGACACCTCTGCCACATCCTCGTCTCCACGTTCCCGACGGACCCGCCGGGGCCAACCGGCGCCCGCCCGGAAACGAAAGGCCGCACAGCAGCAGGCCGCGCCGATCCCGGCGGCCGACGGCGCACCGCTTCACCGGCGCATGCTCCGCAACCCGCGTGCGCTGCGGGAGGCCATCATCCTGTCCGAAATCCTCGGCCCGCCCAAGGCGTTGCGCAACCCGGGCCAGGAACAGTCCCGCTGAAGCCCGCACGGCGCCGCGCCTCTGCGCCGCTGCCCGGAGACCGCGTATGTGGCGATTCGTGGAATCCAACCGGCCCTGCAGCATCGAAGACTGCAAGGAAGAGGTGATCGTCACCAACCCCTACACCGGCGAACGCCTCTGCCGCAAGCACGCCAGCGGACGCGAAGGCGTGCTGGAGGAGGCGCGCATCTTCCTGCAACGCTACCAGTCCGGAACGCCGAAGCAGAATTACTGAACCGCCCCCCGGGGGTCCTGTCCGTACGGCATGGCCCGCACCCACTGCACTCGCCCCCAAACACGAACGCCCCGCCGAAACCATCGGCGAGGCGTCCGCTGATACGAGAGAATGACCGTCGTGCGCTCAGCGCTTGCCGCGTTTCCGCTTCGGCTTCCGCCCCGGCGTCGTGAAGCCCGCCTGGGCCTTGGCGCGCGAGATGACTTCGATCACGCCGTAGGCTTCGTCGAAGGTAATGGGGAAAGGCTTGCCCTTTCGCACCGCGTCGTAGAGGTGGTCCCAGATCATGGTCATCTCCACCTGTTTCTTCGGCGCGACGGGGATCTCCTTCTCGATCCACTTCAGCGGCTCGGGGTTGCCGAACCCGCCCTCCATGGGGGGCGAGGCCTTCTCGGCGCGGCCGGGCTTGAGCTTCTGCTTCGGATCGAGATAGCGGAGCCGGATGGTCTGCTCGTCGCTCGTCAGGGCGCCGCGACTGCCGTAGACCAGGTAGGTCGGCTCGGGGATCGCCACCCCGCCGCTGATTTCCAGTTCGACCACGCGGCCGTTCTCGCCGCGCAGGTTGACATGGACATGATCCTCGGCGTCGCCGAGCGCCGCAACCAGCTGCAGATCCGTCCACTGATCGGCTACCGGGCTGTCGAGGAAGCGCAACGCATGGTCGATGATGTGCGGTCCCCAGTTGAGGAGCTGCCCGCCGCCGCAGTCGATCCGGGTCTGCCAGTCGGCGCGGCGCTGGTAGTTGTGTCGCCGCAGCTTGATCTGGTAGACGTCGCCCAGGACGCCGCTGTCAATGATTTCGCGGATGTGCTGGAACGCCGGCTCGAAGCGCCGGTTGTGCCGGAAGAAGATCCGGTCGTCCGCCTTCCGCCGCCGGACGGCGGTGCGCAGCCGCTTTGCCCCGTCGATGTCGAGGGCGATGGGCTTCTCCAGAAAGACCACCTTGCCGGCCGCGAGCGCGGTGATGGCGTGCTCGACGTGCTCCGGCGAGCGGCTGGCGATGTCCACCAGCTCGACGTCTGGGTCCTTCACGAGATCCTCGATCGATCCGTAGGTGGCGCAGTCGTAGCGTTCGGCCATGCGGTCGCAGCGCGACTTCTCCACGTCGCAGGCCGCCACGATCCGGAACTTGTCCTCTCGCGGCGCCAGCTCTCCGGTGTGCATCCCCCACCCCGCCCGGCCGATCCCCACCAGGCCGACACGGATGGGTTCGTTGGAGCGGGACTTCGACTTCCTGCGCGCCATAACAGATTCCTTTCCCCATTCCATTCCGTTAGCGTACGTTCTCCGGTGTTCCCGTGATCTTACTCGCCGGACAGATAACGGTCAATCTCTTCGCGGACCACCGCCGTCCACCGGCGGCAACGGTCGGGATCGCCCTCCACCGTCTCCACATCCTTCAGCGTGATGTCGAAGTGCGTTCCGCGCAGCGCCGCGAAGTCCTGCCGCAGAATGGTTCGCACGCGGTCCGGATCGAACCCGTAGGCCACCATGTCCGCCGGGCTCGGGCGGTAGCTGATGACGTAGTCGGTCCCGATCTGCTCCGCGCACGCGCCGACGTCGGCCATGGGCGAGACCGCGATCCGCCGCAGATTCGGGAGCTGGCGAAGCATGTCGATTTTCTTCGACAGGTCCTCGCAGCACCCGTAGGCCACCTGCCCGAAGTGCTCGAGAATCGGCTTCTGGTACTGGAAGAGAAACTCGTCGTGCATCGCCGGCGAGACGAGCGTATGCTCCTGCGCGGCGCAAAAGCACCACAGGTCCTTGCGCGGCACGCCGCAGACGTCCGGCGCAGGCTCGCGGATGCCCTCCCCGCCGAAGCAGAAGGCCTGGTTGCCCTGGCTCACGAGGCACCAGTCGCCCGCCGCTTCCGCCTGATCGTGCGTGCGCAACACCCCGTCGCGCATGAAGGCCAGCAGTCGATGGTAAGCCCCCGGGTTGTCCATCATGTCGAGCATGAAGTTTTCAATCCCGCGGAGGTAATGGAGATCGGTCGAGATGTCGCCCGCGAAGTTGCGATACGCCGGACCGCGGTCCAGCGTCACGGGCAGGATGTCGCCGATCACCTCCCGCGTCCGCTCCAGGCGCTCGGCCGTCGCGGCCTCGTCGATGCCATGCTGCGGCGGGCGAAGCTTCTCCAGGTCGGCCTCCAGGTCCTTGACGGGGTAGTCCACCTTCCAGGAGCCGCCGGCCTCCGCGCTGTGCGTCCGGTCTCCGCTCAGGCCCCACCCCCAGCAGGTCAGCGCCGCGCCGACCGTGAACCAGGGATCGAGGACCGTATCGTCACCAAAGCTGTAGCGGAAGAGCTGATTTCGGAAGAATGCCTCGATGCCGCGCAGGAACGGATCCTCACACGCGCACTCCTTCTGCGGCATCTCCTTCCAGGCAAAGGCCCGGACGTAGATGGGCGGGCGGGTGACCTTCAGGTTGTGCAGATTGCGCCACAGTTGCCGCCGCTCCTCCATGACCGGGTCGGCCGCCGCGGCGGCGTATTCCTTTGCCAGACTCCGGACCAGTTCGCGTTCCTTCGTGCTCATGCACCATTCTCCCAGCGTTGCTGTCTTTGTCCATGCTCACCGCAGATGGGTGCGCCGAGGGGTCGGCCCGGCCCCTCGGAACCCCGAGACTACCGGACCACCTACGAATCCTGAAAGGGGAGTCGGACGGCGTCAAGGAATTTGTAACCGGATTCTCATGGCGGCCGAAGGCGTTCCCACAAAGGAGGGCGCCCCCCGCCCGCCGCGAGGGCGGACAGGGGGCTGTGGGGAGAGGGCGTATTCGGGGGCTCGTTCGCTGCTCCGCATAGGGCGGAGCGGCTGGCGGACATCTTGGCATTCTATTCAGCAATGCCTGTTCCATTGAGTCGGACCCGCTTCCTGCTTCCGTCGTTTTTGGTTGCAAGCAAATTGGTTACGTCATTTTGATTTTTTGGCGACGTCCCTAAACTGACGATCCCCTGTTTGGACAATCGCTCTGGGTGTTTCAAAACCGGCCGGCAGTCGCACACTGAACTGCATGACTGCGACCACCTCCGGCCGCGATCGTTGCGTCACCAACTCGGCCGCAACCGCCTGCAAAGCCGAATCCCCTCTTGCCTGCGAAGGCTGGTGTCCGGACAATGGACGGTCAGGGGCTTCCCCCTGCCGCGCCCGCTCCCATGGTCGGGACGGTGCGCTCCTGCGAACGGCTGTCGCAAGGCCGAGACGCTGTTCAGGCTTCGAACATGTAGAGGATACCGCGACCCCGTGACCCTGCCCGCTCCTCCGCTCCGGCTCGCGTATGTGAGCGAACTCCCGACACCTTACAGGCGCCCGTTCCTGCGGGAACTGGCAGCCGATCCCCGTGTGGAGCTTCGGGTCCTGTACCTGTCCGGCTCCCAGGCGGATCGCGAGTGGGCCGCGGACGGGCTGGCATCCTTCGAGGAGGTCCTCCCCGGTTTCCACTGGTGCGCGGACCGGTCGGCCGGCTACTACAACCACGTCAACCCCGCGCTCTTCCGACGACTGTCCCCCGGCCGGGTGGACGTCGCCGTCTTCGGCGCGTACTACGTCGCCAGCATGTGGCTGGGCATGTACTGGTGCCGACTGCGGGGCATCCCCTACCTGATGCAGTGCGAAAGCCACGGCCGGCGCGAGCGCAGCGGGTGGCGGGTCCGGGCCAAGGACGCGCTCATCGGCCCTCTCGTGCGGAACGCCGCCGGGTGGCTTCCGCTCGGGTCGCTGGCGCGCGACTACCTCGTGGACTGGGGCGCATCGCCGGAGCGCTGCCGCTTCTGCCCGAACACGCCCGACGTGGAAGCGATGGTCCGCAGTGTCGAGGCCCTCCCGGCACGCCCCAGCCTGCGCGCCGAATGGGGCCTGCCAACCGATCGCCCCGTGCTCCTGTACGTCGGCCGCTTCATCGACATCAAGCGGGTCGATCTCCTCCTCGACGCCTACGCCGGGCTCCGGGCCGGCGGGACCGACGCGGTCCTCGCCCTCGCGGGGGGCGGCCTGCGGGAGGAGGCGCTCCGGCAGCGGGTCCGCGACGAGTCGATCCCCGACGTGCAGTTTCTCGGCTTCGTCCAACCGGACCGTCTGCCCGGCCTCTACGCGGCGGCCGATCTGCTCGCGCTCCCCTCCGACGACGAACCGTGGGCCGTGGTCGTCAACGAGGCCATGGCCTGCGGCACACCGGTGGTCGCCAGCGACCGCGTCGGGGCGGCCGCCGACCTCATCGTCGCCGGCGAGACCGGCGCCACCTTTCCCGCCGGCGACGCCGCCGCACTGCGGGAGGCCCTGGCCGCCGGGCTTGCTCTCGACCGCGCCGCCGCTTCCGCCGCCTGCCGCACCATGGCCATGGCGTGGGGCTACGACCGCTGTCGGGAGAGCATGGTCGAGCTCGCCTCCCGGGCCTGCGGACGGCCGTGGCCCCCGGACGGGGGGGCCTGACCATGCCGCGCATTCTCCTCGTCCACCCGTTCGCGCAGGCCATCAGCGGCCCTGACCGTTCCATCCTTGCCGTCATCCGCGAGCTCGGCCCGCAGGGCTACGCCTACGACGTGGTCCTCCCCGGCGAGAGCCCCTTCGCGCCGGACTACCGCGCGCTCGGCTGCCGCGTCTTCACCTATCCGATGAGCATTCTCAAGCGTCGACTCGACCCCGCCTACCTGCTGGGGTACGCGCTGCGCTTTGTCCCCACCATCCTCTACCTCCGCCGGGTCATCCGGCAGACGCTGCCCGACCTGGTGCACGTCAACGGCGGGGTGCTGCTCGGGGCCGGACCGGCCGCCGTCCTGACGGGCGTCCCGGCGGTCACGCACATCCGCTGCACCGCCATCGACCGGCCCGCCCCGGTGGCCTGGACCATCGCCCTCGTCATTGCCGCCACCAGCCGCCGCGTCATCGGCATCAGCCAGGCATGCGCCGACATCGTGGGCAAGCGGATCCGGCGCGCCCAGACGCGGGTGGTCTTCAACGGCATCGACCTGGCCCCCTTTGCCGACGCCGCCGACCGGGACGTCTGGCGGACGGAGTTGGACCTGCCCGCCGGGACACCGATCCTCGGGCAGGTCGGTCGGATCGGCCCCGACAAGGGCTGGCTCGACTTCGTCCGGGTGGCCGCGCGCGTCCGCACCGCCGTGCCGGAGGCGCACTTCGTCTGCGTCGGCGCCCCCCACCAGCCGTCCGAGCACAAATACCTCGAGGAGGTCCGCGCCGAGGGTCGGCGCCTCGGGATCGAAGACGCGGTCCACTTCGTCGGCCAGCGCGACGACATCGCGACCGTCATGGGCGGGTTCGACATCTTCGTCACCATGGCGCACGAAGAAGGCCTCGGCCGCGTCGCCATCGAGGCCATGGCCGCCGGGGTGCCCGTGGTGGCCAACGGCGTCCATGGCCTGCGGGAGGTGGTCCTCCACGGCGAGACCGGACTCCTGAGCCGGCCCAACGAGCCCGACGACGCCGCCGAAGCCGTCGTCCGCCTCCTCCACGACCACGCCCTTCGCACCCGCTTCCGCGCGGCCGGCCGCCAGCGGGCCCCGACCCAC
>CAZKKD010000259.1:0-6252 GCA_964553265.1 uncultured Planctomycetales bacterium
GGGATGGCCCGTGCACCCCGGGGGGATCCTCCGCACCTTCCCTGGCCCCGGAACACGGATTGCAACCCGTGCGACCACCCGCCCCCTCTCCCGCAGGGAGAGAGGGAGAGGCACACCATGGATGCCAGGCGGCCCTCAGGCCGATTCGGCCACCGGGGCGGGCTGGGCGGCCGGGGCGTGGGCCCCGGCGGCGGCGCGCGGGTGGGCCGCGGCGTAGGCGAGGCTGATCTCGTCGGCGGTGAGGTGCGTGTAGTTCTGGGTGGTGGCCAGGTTCTCGTGCCCCAGGAGCTCCTGCACCACGCGCAGGTCGGCCCCCCGGCCCAGCAGGTGCGTCGCAAAGCTGTGGCGCAGCCCGTGCGGGGTGACGTCCTTCGGCAGGCCGGCCGCCGCCGCGTAGCGCGAGAGGATCCGCCGCACGCTGCGGGTGGTCAGGCGTCCGCCCCGGTGGTTCAGGAAGAGCGCCCGCGCGTCGGTGCGCACATGCACCGGTTGCCGGCGGCGCGCCTCCAGGTAGGCCCGGAGCGCCCGGATCGCGTAGCGGCCGACGGGGTTGACGCGTTCCTTCTTTCCCTTGCCGCGCGCGCGCACGAGGGCCGTGTCCAGGTCCACGTCCCCCTGGTTGAGCGCCACCAGCTCGGCGCTCCGCAGCCCCGCGCTGTAGAGGAGTTCCATGATGGCGCGGTCGCGCAGCCCCGCCGTCGTCTCCGGGTCGGGCTGCCCCAGGAGGGCCTCGACCTGCGGGATGGTGAGGTAGGTCGGCAGCCGCCGCTCCACGCGCGGGGTGCGGATGCCCTCGACCGGGTTCTTCGCCACCGCCTCGCGCTGGAGGAGGTACTTGTAAAAGCTCCGCAGCGCCGCCAGCTTGCGCGCACCGGTGCGCTTGCTCACGCCGCGCTCGGTCAGCGCGGCCAGAAAGCCCCGCACCGTCAGGTGCGTCACCCCGCCGGGGAAGGCCGTCTCCGGCTCCTCGGTGGTGACGTGCTGGTAAAACTGTTCCAGGTCGACGGCGTAGTTGCGCACCGTGTGGACCGACATGTTGCGCTCGTCGGCGAGATGGGTGAGAAAGGCGTCGACCGACGGATGGCAGGTGCGTGAGTGAACGGACAAGGGGGCGGCCTCCTCGTGGGCGAACGTGCTTGTGCTGGGCCGGGATCCCTGGCCGGGAACGGCGCCTCCGGTGCGCCGCCGTCGGGCGGAAACGCCCGTGACAATACTGGATATCGTCCGGAGCGGCGCGCCGGCTTCAGAGGTTATCGGGCGTTCCGGTTGCGGTTGGCGCGTCCGGGCCCGATGCGGCCGCGGGCAGACGCACGGTGACGGTGGTGCCGACGCCCTCTTCGCTCTCGATGTCGAGCTCGCCGCCGTGCGCCTTCACCACCGTCGCCGACAGGCTGAGCCCCAGGCCCGTGCCCCGTACGTCGGCCAGGGGCGATCCCGGCGGGGCGTGCTCGCCCTTGAGGCTGAACATCGGGTGAAAGATGCGCTCCCGGTACTCGGCCGGGATGCCGCAGCCGGTGTCCTCGACGGCAAAGACGACCTGCTCCCCCTCCAGGCGCGTGCGGACGGTGAGGCGCCTTGTTTCGCTCCCCAGCATGGCGTGCCAGGCATTCACCAGCAGGTTCATGATCACCTGCGACAGCTCCGCCGCGTTCCCCCGGATGGTCGGCGTTTCCTGCAGATCCAGGTCCAGCGCCACCCCGTCCTGCCCGACGGCGGCCTCGATCACCTGCACCGCGTCGTGCGCCAGCTCATTGAGCGCCACCAGCCCGCCTCCCTCGCCCACCTTGCCGGCGAAGCGCAGCAGGTTCCGCGTCACGTCGGTGGCCCGGTGAAACGAGGTACGCACAATCTCCAGGCGCCGGCGGTTCTTCTCGCTCATCGACGCATCCTCGGCCAGCAGCTCCAGGTAGCCCTCCATCCCCGCGTGGACGTTGTTGAAGTGGTGCGCCACCCCGGCGGCCAGGTCGCCGACCGCGGCCATGCGCTCCTGCTGCAGAAGCGCCGCCTCGGCCTGCCGGCTCTCGGTGACGTCGATCCCGATGCCGACGATGAACTCCACCGCCCCCTCCGCGTCGCGGAGCGTCGTGTTGCTCCAGGCAATGCGCCGCTCCTCGCCCGTCCGGGTGCGGATGCGGTTCTCGTGCCGGACCGGGTCCGGGCATTCCTGGAGGGCCCGGACCGCCTCGGCTACCCCCGCGGCCTCCTCCTCGGGAACCAGCGTCTCCAGGAGGGGGCGGCCGGCCAGATCCTCCGGGGTGTAGCCGGTCAGGTCCGCGCAGGCGCGGTTGACGCGCACGATCCGCCCCCCGGGGTCGACCACCACGATCAGCGCCGCCGCGGTGTCGAGGATCGCGTTCGCAAAGTCGCGCTCGCGCCGCAGCGCCCGCTCGCTCTCCGCCAGGTTGCGCCACAGAAGCGCATACGGGTCTTCCAGCCCGGTCTGGATGGTCGCGCGGTAGATGAGGAAGAACGACAGCAGCTTGCAGAAGTGCCCCAGCACGTTGAAGGGGCCGTCCATGTCGTTGTAGAAGGTGAAGACCAGTTCCGCCACGGCGGTGATGATCATCGACGCCATCAGCAGGTGCAGCGTCTTCGGGGGGAAGTACTGCCGCCGCCGCCACAACAGCACCGCGCCGAACGCCATCAGCCCCGAGACCACGTACTCGCTCACCACCTTGAACGTGGTCAGCCCCGGCTCCGGATGGTCCGCCGACGCTTCCCGCACGAAGCAGGCCGGAAAGATGCCCCAGAAATAGATCGACGCAAAGATCAGCGCCGTCAGCCCCACGTACAGCACCAGCATCCCGTGCGGCGAAAACCGCCGCCGGACAAAGAAGAGCGCCGCCACCAGCGAGACGCTCTCCACGTACCGCGCCGCAATCCAGAACTCGATCGCCGGATCCGCCCCCGGATGCACCCACGGCCCCGCCCGCAACGTAATGCCCATGCTCTCGTACGTCGCGGTGTGGCACAAATCCAGAAACGCAACCGACAGGTAGGCAATCCCCAAAAACAGAAAGAACGGGTTGTCCAGCACCCGGCGGCTGTGCCACGCCACCACGAAGATGGCGCACGCCACCACGACGCTGAACACCTCCACCAGGAGGTGAAACAGAAGATACCCGTCCGACAGGGAAAAAATGATTGCGCCCACGAAAAACGCGATCAGAAACGCCCCGAGCAGACGATCCGCCCGGCTCGGGGGCGCGTGGACAGCCCTGCGGTCCGGTAGAGCGTCCCCCGCGCCCGAACCGGTGGATCGCGGGGGGGTGAGGTCGGGTGTCGGCATGTTCGCTGTCGAGTCCCTTTTCGGAGCATCCTGTTGATTCGGGCGCGGTGTTGCGTCTCCGTCCTGGGGCAATATACCCGGAATCGGACCCGGTTGTCAGGATTTTTGCCGCGCTGCGGTGGCCAACTCGTGGACACGGTTGCAGAGATCACGGGCGGGTCGCGAACACGGCGGTCCGCTGACCACCGGTGTCCGCACGTGGCGTCCCCGCCCGCCGCCGCAGCGTCCCCGCCCGGCGCGGCGGGCGTCTCCGCCCGTGCGCGGGGGATGCGCGCGCGGCTGCTCCCTTGTCCGGCCGAGAGAAACGTGGTAGACTGCGCACAGTCTGAGGGGGCGGCGCGCACCGGTCCGCGGCGCCGCAGTTGTCCGAAACGCGGACGGCTCAAGCCCAACCGGAGGAGTCGGAAATGGCCACCAACTGCCCGAACGTCGAAAAGAACAAAAAGGACTGCCCCTGCACCTACGAGCCCTGCCCGCGCAAGGGCGTCTGCTGCGAGTGCATCGCCTACCACCGCAGCCAGGGCGGCAAGCCGGCCTGCATGCGATAGCGCCGCGCCGGGCCGCCAACCGTTCCGCCGCGGGGCCGCCGACCGCCGCGGCGGCGTCACAGCGCTGGCGCTGCGGTGTCCGACCGGCGGCGCGGGGTGTGCGAGGGCGGTCCGACAGGGACCGGGGGGCGGTCCACCGCCGTCCGGCGGCGTCCCGCGCCCCGCGTCACGTGCGTCCTGACGTTGCGTGCGTCCCGCATTGTGCGACTCGTGATCGACCCGGTTTTCGCAGTCTTTCCGTTTTCGGGATTCGGAGTTCCACATGAACCTGATCGTGCCCGGAGAGGGCGGCGCCCCGGCGTTCACCCCGCCCGACCCCGGTCTCACCCTGGCCGAGTCCGCGCCGTGGAAGCGCATGGACGCGCTCGAGAAGGCGGCCCGCGCCGGCTTCGGCCACCTCGAACTCGGCGCCGCGCCGGGCGAACTGGGCGACCCGGGACGCCTGATGGGCCTGGCGCTGACGGGCCTGCGGCGCCACCTGCACGGGCACGAACTGGCCGTGGACGCGCTCCGGGGCGACATGGTCCTGGGCGAGGCCGGCCGCAGCCACCGCCAGGGCGCGCGCGACGCGGTCCGGGCGCTCGTCAACCTGGCCGAAGCGCTCGGCTGCCCGCGCATCGTGGCGCGCGCGGCCGCGGACGGCCCGCCGACCGAGGCGGCGCGGTATGCGCTCGACGTCCTGCACGATGTTGCGACGGATCTCGACCGCGCCGGCGTCCGTCTCGCGATTGAGATCGGCGGCGACGCACAGGCCTTTCTGGCCGACGCGGACGCGCGCCGGGTGCTCTGGACCGACGCGCCGGACCGCGTGGACGCTGCGCTCACCGACGCCGACCTCGCCACCGGCGCCGTCCCGGCCGAGGGGCTGGGCGGGCTGGACGCGCACGCGGGGCTGGCGCGCCTGGGCGCGGACGAGGACCGCCACGGGCAACTGACCCTCCGGCGCAGGACCGAGGCCGAGGCGCTCCTGCGGGGGCTGTTGCGCGGGGGCTTCGGCGGGGTGCTGAGCGTCCTGCCGACGGCCGAACACGGCGACGCGACAGGGCTGCGCGCCCTCCACGACCGCCTGACGCAGACGGTGGCGGCGGCCTGCACCTGACCGGCCGCCCCGCCGACCACAACAAGGAACCGAGGCCCCATGCATCCCGAAGACGCCGAATCCCTCTTCGCCGACGCCCATGCCCGCCTTGAGGAAGGCGAGTACGAGGAGGCGATCCAGGGCTTCGGCGAGGTGATCCGCCGCTGCCCGGAGATGGAGGGCGCCTGGGGCAACCGCGGGTACGCGCTCCTGGAACTGGGGCGCGACGCGGAGGCGCTGGCCGACTTCGACATGGTGGTGGAGATCAACCCGGCCGACGCCTTCGGCCACGGGTTCCGGGCGCTGGCGCTGCGGAACCTCGGCCGCTACGCCGAGGCGCTGGACGCGGCGGTGCGGGCCATCGACTGCGCCGACCCGGAGGAGGACTGCCCGCCGGCGCGGCTGGTGCGGGGGTGGCTCTTTGCGCGCGCGGGCCAGCTGGGCGCGGCGATGGAGGACCTGGACCTCTACCTCGACCACGCCGAGGACGAGTGCATCGAGCCGCTCTTCGAGCTCTGCCAGGATGTCGCCGAGGACAACCGCACCGAGTGCGTGGACAGCCCGACCAAGCTCCTCGCATGCAAGGAGTGCCAGTGCGCGCTCTGCGGCTACTCGTTCAACACCGCCCCCAACCCGAACTGGCGCGAGGAAGGGGGGCGCTGCCCCTACAGCCACTGCATCGAGATCATGCCCAAGCGCTTCGGCTGGGGCCCCGGCATCTGCCCGGTCTACGGCCACGACTGCCCCGGCGGACCGGAAACCGTGGCCGCCTGCGAGGTCGACCCGGACGACCTGGACGACGACTACGACGAGGGGATCGACCTGGACGGCGACGACCCGGCCTGACCCCGCCACGCACCGGCTTCCCTCTCTTCCCGGGAGAGGGCGAGGGTGAGGGAAAGCGGGCCGGACGCGGCCTCGCCCCACCTTCATCAGAGGGAAAACCGCGCGGTCCCGGCAGCGGGGGCCCAGAACCGGGACGCACCGGATCGCCCCCCTCACCCGTTCCCTCTCCCGGGGGGAGAGGGGCCGCTGGCCGGGAAGCGCATCGAACAGGGACGCATCGAACAGAAGCCGCGACCGCCGCCCGAGGACCCGCCATGCACTGGAGCCTGATTCCCGACCTCGCCGACGCGCTGGACCGGCCGCTCCCGCCCCCGCCGGTACCGATCCTCGACCTCCACATGCACAGCGGCGCGCCCGGCCCGACCGCGGCCTACGTCCGCGCGGCGCAGGCCTACGGCGTCGTCGGCGCGTGCAACATGGAGTTCGCCGGCTGCCCCGGCACGATGGCGGAGGCCTTCCCCGACTTCGCCTTCCACCCCTGCGGCTGGCCC
>CAZKKD010000260.1:0-6234 GCA_964553265.1 uncultured Planctomycetales bacterium
GATGGGCCTTGAGCCGACCAAGCTGGATCTGGTAGCTGTTGGCGGTGGCGGCCGGCCCGTTGAAGGCGACCGCGATGACGCCCAGAGGCGTCATCGGCCTCAGGTCGATCGGGGTGACCCGGCCCTCCCTTGCCGGCACGCCGACCATCCCTCCGAATCCTCCCCGCTCCTCGTCGCACCGGCCCCGCCTGGTGATGCCCGGCCTGCCCACCCCCGCCGCGCCCGGGGCCGCGAGGGGCGCCAGGCCGAGGTGCGTCGCCTGACCGAAGCGTGGTCCGGGGCACTGGAAGGCATCATCCGCCGGTACCCGGACCAATGGGTCTGGATGCACCGGCGTTGGCGCAACACGCCCGAACGCCTGGCCCGTCGGCGCACCTCGCGGCCGGGCCGGGCCGGGGCGTCGGCCACGGCGGAGGGATCCTGACATGCCGCGGATCCTCATGCTCACGCCGGATCTGGAGCACACCGGGCCGACCTACAACGCCCTCACGCTCGCCCGTGCCCTGCGGGCGCGCGGCAACGATGTCCTCGTCGTCGCGACCAACGGGGGCCAGCGCGAACCCGCATTCGAAGCCAGCCGCATCCCCTGCATCGTTGCGCCCCACCTGCCGGGTCTCCTGCGCGGACGCAAGGTCCGCCGTCAACTGCAACGCTTCGGCCCGCAGGTGATCCATGCCCTGGATCTTGGTCTCGCCCGACTGGCCCGCCGCCTTGCCCGCGCCTGCGCCGCCCCCTACGTCGTGACCGTCAACCACCTCGTCGATGACGCGGACCTTCCTCTGCTCAAGGACGGCAACTGCCCGTACATCGCCGTGTCCGATGCGGCGCACGCGCGTCTGGTCCAGCTGGGCTCCATTCCCCGTGATCGCGTCCATGTCATCCACAACGGCGTTGACCTCTCCCGCTTCCGCCTTCCCGAGGGGGCGCAAGCGGCGCGGGAACCCGGCCCGGACAATTGCTGGGCCCATACGCCGGTGGTCGGCGCGCTCGGCTCGCTCCGAAGCGACAAGGGCCGGCAGACCTTTCTCGAGGCCGCGGGCCGCATCCTCAAACACCGCCCCGTCGTCGAATTCGTCATCATGGGGCGCGGCCCCGAGTTGCCGACGCTGAAGTCCATGGCCACCGATCTCCACATCGCCGATCGCGTCACCTTCACCAGCGGAACCGCCTTTGCCACCGCGGTTTCCCGGCAGGCCGACGATTCCCTGGAAGCGGTCTATCTGCGCGACTTCGACATTTTTGTTGAACCCTCTCTGCGCGAGGGGCTCGGCCTTTCGGTGCTGCAGGCGATGGCCTGGGGGCGCCCGGTCATCGCCAGCGGCGTCGGGGGCCTCTACAGTCTCGTCGAGAACGGGGCAACCGGCATCCTCGTGCCGAAGGAGTCGCCCGACGCCCTGGCCGATGCGCTGGAGCAGCTTCTCGCCGACCCCGCCCGCGCCGAAGAGATGGGCCGTCTCGGGCGCGAACGCATCGAGGCCAACTTCGACATCCGCAAGATTGCCGGCCAGCACCTTGCCCTGTACGAGTCTCTCGGTCCGTCCGGCGCGGAGACGGGCGCATGAAGCTTCCCGCTCCCCCCCGCCGCAACCGTATCGCCGTCGTTCTCTTTCTCCTGGTGCTCGCCGGGTTTGCCTTCCAGGCAGCGCCGCGCTCGACCCGGAGCGACTTTCAGCGCTACTACCACGCCGGGCGCGCCGTCCTTGACGACGGGGACATCTACGCCGCCCGCGGCCGGCTGCAGTTCAAATACTTCCCCGTCTTCGCACAGTGCATGGCCCCCTTCGCCGCCCTGCCCAAGCCTGTCGCCGCCTACGCCTGGTATGCCGTCATCGCCGCGTCCTATGCCGGCATGCTCTGGGTGACGCTCCGCTTCGCCCTGGACGGGGCGCCGGACAGGGATCGCCAACGCCTGGCGCTGCCGGTGGCCGTCACGGCACTCCTCATATCGGGACGCTTTTTTGTCGACAATGCCCGCCTCGGCCAGATCAACATCCCCGTCGCCTTCCTCGCCTACATTGGCGCCTACCACGCGCTTCGCAGCCGGGAACGGCTGGGCGGGTGGTTTACCGCCTGGGCGGCCTGTCTCAAATTCATGCCCGCCGTGCTCCTCCTCTGGTTTGGCTGGCGGCGCCGGTGGATCGCGGCCGTCCACGGCGTGGCGGCCGTTCTCGTCTTCCTCTTCGTCGTCCCGGCCTTCACCTGGGGCTGGAACGACAACATCGACAGGCTGAAAGGGTACATCGACCGGCGCAGCAAGATGGTCGAAACCGTTCCGAAGCACGACGCGCCCGGCCAGAGCGTCCCCGCGCTCCTCAACCGCTTTCTCCGACCCGTGCGGGCCAGCAGCCTCAACGAAGCGGAGAAGCGCGTCTATTCCGTCAACGTCGCGTCGCTTTCGCGCACCACCGTCAACCGCATCGCACTCGGCGCCGTTCTCGTTCTCGTCCTCCTCGCCGCGTGGCGCACCGGGCCGTTCCGTTCCAAAGAGGTGGACGGCATGGGGGCGGAGCTCGGCGTGGTCCTTGTCCTCATGCTCCTGATCAGTCCCGAGGCGCGGCGCGCGCACTTCGTGACGCTCATGCTGCCGGCGGGGGTGCTGGCCGCGCGCGCGCTCGCGGCGCCGTCCCGGCGGCGGACCGAGGTCGCCGCGCTCGTCGCCGCACTGGCGCTGACGCTCGGGACCTCGTCCGACCTGATCGGCGAGGCCGCCTCGTCCTACGCCGCCGCCTACGGCTGCGTGGGGGTCGCCGCGGCGCTCCTCGGGGCGGCCCTCTTCCGGTCGGGCCGGACGCCGGAGCTGCGGACCTACGCCTCCGACATCCCCCTCATCGCCCGCACCGCACCGCCCGATCCCCGCGGCACTGCGACGGCCTCGGATACCGACGCGTCCGGAGCAAAGGGGGCACTCACCGGACCGGACGCTGGCGATGATGGCGCAGAGCCGGGACCGTCCGGGAACGCGGCGGGAGGCGGTCATGCCGCGCCGTGACGACCTCGACCCCAGCATCCGCGCCTACGTCACCTCCCCCCGCATCGCGAGCGACTACGACCGCTACTTCCAGAACCATCCGCTCCTGGCGTGCGATCTCGACTTCGTCCTCGAGCACGTCGTGCCGGGCGCACGGGTGCTGGACTGCGGCGCGGGGACGGGCCGGCACGTGCTGCCGCTGGCCCGGCGCGGGTGCCCGGTGACCGCGGTCGACCTGAGCGAGCCCATGATCGCCGAGCTCCGCCGCAAGGTGGGCCCCGATCACCCCTTCGTGCGCATCGTCCGCGCCGACCTGCGGGCGCTCCCGTTCGGGCCGGCGGCGCGGTTCGACGTGGCGCTGCTCCTCTTCAGCACGCTGGGGATGATCCACCCCGCTTCCACGCGGCTGGCGCTCCTGCAGCGGCTGCGCGAACTCCTGGACGACCGGGGGATGGTGCTGCTGCATGTCCACAACAACAACTACCGCTACAGCCCGCACCGCCTCGGGATCCGGCCGATCAAGACGCGCCTGCTGCGCCTCGCGGGCCGCCTGGAACCGGGCGACCACATCGTCGAGGGCTACCGCGGCGAGGTGGACCTGCGGCTCCACAGCTTTACGCTCGCAGAGGTGCGCAAGCTCCTGCGCGCAGCCGGACTGGAGCTGATCCACGAGGAAGGCCTCAACGACGACCGCGACGGCCCCTGCCCCTCCCCGAACATCGACGAGCACGCCAACGGCTTCTTTTTCGTGGCCCAGCGCATCGATTGACCGCAACCCGCACCGTTTTCACGGTTTCGTGACATATGACTCCGATTACACGATAATGTTTCACGTGAAACATTGCGGACTGTGTGCGCGCCGGGAAGTGGGTTATCTGCTAGCGGATTTCATGTGCTGTATAGCTATTGCATCTCGAGGAAGAGGAGCCAGGGGTCGAGGAGGAATTCGCCGCCCTGCTCGATGATGCGGAACATGAAGTGGGTGTGGGGGTGCGCGCCGTAGGCGGTGCCGGCGGTGGTGGCGTAGACTGTGCCGCGGGCGAGCGGCGTGCGCTCGGGGACGAGCAGGTCGACGAGGTGGTGCGCCTGGAGCTGCCACTCCGACCCGTCCGGCCAGCGGCGGATGCCGCGCCAGCGGTTGTTGCCGAAGCCGGCGTCGACGGTGTGGAAGAGGTAGTGATCGTCAAAGGCGATGGGCGCGGTGAGGCGCGCGCCCACGGGCATGTTGATGTCGAGCCCGCAGTGCGCCCGGCCGCCCATGTAGGGTCCCATCCAGCAGTCCTCGCCGTTGTAGCACTGCTCGATCCGGAGGCCGTCCTCCGGGAGCGCACACCAGGGGACGACCGGCTCCGGGCAGATCCCGAGGGAGGCGTCCTGAATCGCAAAGCGGGCCCGCCGGAGCGGCTGGCAGATGAAGCCCATCCGCCAGTCCTTTTCCTCCAGAAAGCCGCCGTGCTCGGAGAAACAGTCCTGCACCGCGTCGAGCCAGATCCAGACCCCGTGCCCGGTCCACGGTTCGGAAAAGCTACCGGAACTTCCCGCCTCGCGCCGGATGGGGACGGTCTCGCCGTCCACGTCGAGGTCGCAGCCGAAGGCGTAGGCGCTGATCCCCTCCTCCACACCGCCGTAGCCGTATCGGCCGTAGTCACGCGCCGTCACCTCGGCCCAGGTCCGCCGGAGCGTCACCCGCACCACCCCGCCGTCCGCGCGGGTGAAGAGCAGCGTCTCGTCCAGATCCAGGAGAAACGGGGTCAACGTCGCCTTCGCTGTCCGGCGCTGATCCACGACAAGCTCCTTTCTTCGACGCTGGACAGGAATCCCGCCAACAAACCCGGCAAAGCCACCGTTACCGGCAGCGGCTCAACTGCCTGGACACAGACAGACACGGGTATCACCGAACGTTCAGCGATCCGTGGCTGGATGAAGGTGCGGAACCGGTTTGCCTTTCGCCGGACTGCGTCCGGCCTACCGTCTTGGCCAGCATGGTTTCAGAAAGACCAGGAAAAGGACAAGCAAATCAGGTTATGGTTCGATCTCATTTCCGCAATGCGGACAAATCCTTGCCCTTTTCTCTTTCTCCAAAGCGACTTCGAAAGCGCCGGCAAGTATGCCGGCAGGCAGGGCAAACATGCCGACCCCCAAGAATGCCACGAATGCAGCACATATTTTGCCGCCAATCGTGACCGGATACACATCGCCATAGCCCACGGTGGTAAGCGTCACTACACCCCACCACATGGCTTTTGGAATAGAGCCAAAGGCTTCTGGTTGCGCCTCTCCTTCCATGAAGTACAACACCGACGAGGCGCATACCAAGAGAATCAGCGCACCCACCAGCGCAACCAGAAGTTGCCGTGCACTGTCTGCGATGACCCTGGAAAGGAGGCGCATGCTTTGACTGCAACGGGTCAGGCGAAAGAGTCGAATCAGCCGGATCGCTCGCAGAAATCGCATATCCACCACCCCGCCCGGTATGAATCCGGGCGCGATCGCCAGCAGGTCGATGATCGCCATAGGCGAGGCCATCCAGCGAAGTCGCCCGAATGCCCCGGCATAGCGAGCGGATTCCTTGCAGGTCCACAACCGGCCGAGATATTCAGTAGCAAAAACGGTGAGAGTGATCCACTCGAAGATATTGAAAGCTTTGCCGTAGCTCTCCTGAAGCGCGGGAACCGTCTCCGCAACGACCGCACCCACAGCCAGTGTAATCAAACCGCCCATGACAAGATCGAAGGCTCGGCTGATACGATCTCCCTCTTCGGGAGTATCGAGAATTCTCCACACGCGGCCTCGAATGGCCATCATCTCCATTCCGGATATCCTTTACCTGGCAAGCAAGCCGGCTGACGCAGACCCAATGGTCCTCCCGTACCGCCGGACTCCGTCCGGCCTACCTCCCTGCGTCCGGCCAACCTTTCAGCCTGATCATCCGTGTGTATCCGTGTCTGGTGGTCGCTGTTCCTGGATTGCGGTGTCCGCATGGCAGTCGCCGCAACGCCGGCGCCGGACGTCAAGGCAGCAGGGGTTCGATGGCGGCGACGACGGCTTCGGCGCAGGCGCGCTGGCCGGTTTCGTTCAGGTGGAGCATGTCGTCGACGAACATGGTATCGGTCCCGGCGCGGACGAGGGCGTGGAGGTCGTTGACGGGGACGCTTTCGCGCTCCATGAGGGCCAGGGCGGCGGCGTTGTACGCGTCGATCTCGTCGTTCCGCCAGGACCAGCCGGCCTCGGTGAAGGGGCGGTCCGGGTGGACGGGCGTGGTGGTG
>CAZKKD010000261.1:0-6219 GCA_964553265.1 uncultured Planctomycetales bacterium
GCGGCCGGCTGGTGGGGGGGGGGAGGGGGCTGGAGCCGGTGGGGGGCGGGCAGAGGCGGCCGGGGCTGCGCTGTGCGACGCTCTGCGGGTCGGGGGGCCGCGCGGGGGCGGATGGCTTCGAGGGCGGGATCGGTGGCGGCCGGCCCGGGGGCGGGCGCTCGGGGGCGCTTCTGCTTCGGGGGGGCGGCCCGCTGGGGCGAGCCGCCGGTAGCGCCGCCCGTACGCTGCCCGGACGGCTGGGTGCCGGCGCGCTTTTTGAGTTCGTTCAGCCAGTTCTGCAGATCCGCTTTGTCGGCCATGGGACCGGTGGTCTCCCGCGTCGTTGGTGACGGCGTCTACGGGCGCCCAGCGGGGCCCGCGTGCGTGCGCAGGCTACTGTTCGTCCTGGTCCTGGCCGCCGATGGTATTGCGCATGTCCGTATCGGCGCGGATGTTCTGCATGCGGTAGTAGTCCATGACGCCGAGGTTGCCGTTGCGGAATGCCTCGGCCATGGCCAGCGGCACCTGGGCCTCGGCCTTGACGACCTCGGCGCGCATCTCGGAGATGCGGGCTTCCTGCTCGGCCTGGCTGGCGCGGGCTTCGGCGGCGCGCTTCTCCGCGTCGGCCTGGGCGACCTGCTTCTTGGCGTCGGCGCGGTCGATGTCCAGCTTCGCGCCCACGTTCTCGCCCACATCCACGTCGGCGATGTCGATGGAGAGAATCTCGAACGCGGTGCCGGAGTCGAGGCCCTTCGCGAGCACGGCGTTGGAGATGCGGTCGGGGTTCTCCAGCACCTCGGTGTAGCTGCCGGAGCTGCCGATGGCGCTGACGATGCCTTCGCCGACGCGGGCGATGATGGTGTCGTCGGTCGCGCCGCCGACGAGGCGCTCGATGCAGGTCCGCACCGTCACGCGGGCGCGGGCCTTCACCTGGATGCCGTCCTTGGCGACGGCGTCGAGGGTGCTCTTGGTGCTGCCGGCCTTGGGGCAGTCGATGACGCGCGGGTCGACGGAGGTGTTGACGGCTTCGACGATCTCGCGGCCGGCGAGGTCGATGGCGCAGGCCTTCTGGAACGAGAGCTCGATGCCGGCGCGTTCGGCCGCGATGAGGGCGCGGCTGACGGCGCTGACGTCACCGCCGGCGAGGAGGTGCGCGCCGAGGGCCTCGATGCCGATGTCGAGTCCGGCCTGCTGCGCCATGATCATGGCCTGTACCAGGGCGGGCACGTTGCCACGGGCGAGGTAGTGCCCTTCCAGGAAGTCCCGCGACAGGCGCAAGCCCGCCTTGTGGGACATGATGAGAGTATTGACGATGAGGGAGCTGTTGACGCGCCGCAGCGTCATGCCGATGAGTGAGAAAAAGCTGACGCGCACGCCACTGGAGGCCGCCTGGATCCAGAGGCGCCCGTAGCTGAGGACCACAAAGGAGATAATGATGAGCCCGAGAATGATGAACGTGCCGATGACGGCCGGTACGGTAAGACCCAACATGTGCGACTCCTTCCTCATGCCTGTCCGCGCGTCCGCCGGCGGGCGGCTTCGCCCGTTGTCTGCCGGCCGGTGCGCGCTGGAGGTTTCTGCCCGTTCTCCTCGATCCCGTGCGGAGTGCAGGTCGGCCGCCTGTGGCCGGCGGACCGCGACCCGAAGAGAATCCTATCCCGCCGGTGCGTTCTGTCAACCTCGAAGACGGACGGCCGGGCCCGGCAAGGCGGGGCGCCGCTACGGTCGCGGATGGGCGTTGACGCCCAGGACGGAAAGACGTGCCCGGTGGATGTCCAGCCGGGACAGAAAGTCGGACGCCTTTCGCAACTCGCGCGGCAGCCACAGCACCTCCGCCAGGGCGCAGGCGCGGGGATAGGTCATGTAGTCCAGGCGCGCCTGGTCGGGGATGTACTCGCTCCAGAGCTGGCCCTGGGCGCCGAGGACGTGCCGGCGCTGCTGCCCGGGCATGGCCTCGGGGACGGGGCGGTAGTTGTAGACATGCTCGGTGGTGGTGAGCCCGCCGATGGCGAGGGGTTCCTCGTCCTGCGGCTCGCGCTGGTAGTGGTCGAAGTAGACCCACTGGCTCGGGGCCATCACCACGTCGTGCCCCTTGGCGGCGGCGGCGAGGCCGCCCTCTTCGCCGCGCCAGCTCATCACCGCGGCGCCGGGGGCGAGGCCACCCTCGAGGATCTCGTCCCAGCCGATGCAGCGCCGGCCCGCCGCGTCGATGTGCTCGGCCATCTGGCGGATGAACCAGCTCTGCAGCTCCTCCTCGCTCTTCAGGCCGAGTTCGCGCATGCGTTCCTGGGCGCGCTTGCTCTCCTTCCACTCCTGCTTTTCGGCTTCGTCGCCGCAGATGTGGACAAAGCGCGAAGGGAAGACGTCCATCACCTCGTCCAGGACGTCCCGGCAGAAGCGGATGGTGGCGTCCTCGACGTTGAGGATGTGATGGCTGATGCCCCAGTGGCAACGGGGGCGGAGCGTCTGGTCGGTGTTGCCGAGTTCCGGATAGGCGGCCACGGCGGCCTGCATGTGGCCGGGCATGTCCACCTCGGGCACCAGGCGCACCCGGCGGGCGGCGGCGAACGCGACGAGTTCACGGAGCTCCGCCTTGGTGTAGAAGCCGCCGTAGCGCGTGCCGTCGTAGACGCGGGGGCGGGTCCACTCCGAGCCGATCAGCGTCTCGTTCCGCCAGGCGCCGACCTCGGTCAGCCTGGGGTACCGCTCGATCTCCATCCGCCAGCCCTGGTCCTCGGTGAGGTGGAGGTGGACGACGTTGTACTGGTGAAGAGCGGCAAGATCGATGAAGCGCTTCACCTCGTCGGTGGTGAAGAAGTGGCGGCAGACGTCCAGGTGCAGACCCCGCCAGCGGAGCATCGGCCGGTCCTCGATGGTGCAGCCCGGGAGCGTCCAATCGGCGTCCTGCCGTGTCGGGGCCAGGATGGCCGCCGGGAAGAGCTGGCGGAGCGTCTGGGTGCCGCGCGTCAGCCCCTCGTCGGTGGTCGCGGTGATGCACACCCCGTCGCCCGCGGCGGTGAGCGTGTAGGCCTCGTCCGCAAAGCCTGCGTCGTCCAGGGCGGACTCCCCGGTCTGCTGCAGAAAGAGGCCGCCCCTGGCGTCTCCGGCCGTGCCCGCGCGGACGGGCAGGGGGAACCCGGTGGCGGGCCGGAGATACGCGGCGAGGAGCTCGGCCACCTCGCCCGCGGCGCCGCCGGCATGCACCACCGACGCCTCGGGCGTCAGCGCGAATGGTGTTCCGTGGAGATCGACCTTCAGCGGATGCGGGATGACGGTGAGCGCGGCCATGGGATTCCCCCGGTTGCAGTCGAGACGGATGGCCGGCGTCGAACGCGCGGCAGGGCGCCGGGGCCGGCCGGAACAGGGTCAGTATGAAGGCCCGACGCTGACTGTCCAGTCCAATCCGGTGCTGCTGGCTGCAAAAAAGGCCGGCCGATTCCCGTGGGGGGGGACCGGCCGGGCGGGTGCGTCGGATTGGGGGCGCGGTCGCCTCAGCGGGTCGTCGGGTCGCCGAAGAGGACGAAGGTCCGCAGCACGTCCGGGTAGCCCTTCGCCCGGACCGCCTGCTGGGCCGCCAGGAACGCTGCGCCGACCGTGGCGCCCTCGCGGCGGGCGGACAGGTAGGCACGGGCAAGGGCGGTCTGTCCGCTCGGCGGGGTGAGTGCCACGCTGCCGATGGTGGCGGTGGCGCCGCGGTCAGGCGTGACCACCAGCAGTTCGCCCAGGCTCCGCATCGGACCCGTCATGTGCGCGGCGCTGGAGAAGCAGTCGAGCTGCAGCACCACCGGCGGGAGCGCCTGTGCGGGCAGGGACGGGATATCGAAAATGGTGAAGAGGCCGGCCCCCCACGCGAAGGGCGCGCCATGGCCGCTGTAGATCACCTCGGCGGGTGGGGTGGCCCAACCTGCGATGAGTTCGGCCTTGCCGGCGGTCCGGCCGAGCTGGCCGAAGTCCACCAGCGTGGTCGGCTCGTCGGTGAGTGCGGCCAGCTCTTCGCACGCCTGGCGGAAGTAGGGAAGGCCCCCCTCCGAGGCGAGCAGCATCCCGGTCGGCAACGCTGTCGCGTCCGCGCGGGCGGTGACCTTGTCCAGGGCCGCAAGGGCCTCGGCACTCGTCTCGGCCGGAATGCGCCCCACGGCGACGGCCGGCTCGCCCTCGTCGTTCAGGGCGTAGGGCACGTCGGAGACCGCGTGCATGGAGAGGGTCGCGACGTACGGGGCCGGGATGGCGTCGAGAACGTCGTCGCTGAAGCGCCCGCCGTAGTCGTCGGTCATCGTGCCGAGGAGCAGGAGCGTCTTCGCCTTCGACGCGCGCAGGACCGCCCGGATGCCGTCGGGGCCGTACAGGCCGTGGTCGCCGGCGTCGAGGGCCTCGGTGAGCGTGAAGACCTCCACGTCCAGCCCCCGGGCCTCGTGGAGGGCGGCGAACGCTTCGGCCGCGGTCAGCAGGCTGTCGTGGCAGACGATGAGCGATTCGCACCGCACCTTCCGCAGATTGCGCGGTTCGGACGTCAGCGCGAGGTACGGCTCCGGCAGCGAATCCACGTCCGCGACCGCATAGGCGTGGTCAGACGCACCCGCGAACGCCGCCAGCACGCCGTCGCCGGCGGCCTCGACACGCAGGGCGGTCAGGCGTTCGGGGGCAAGGGGGGCGGTGACGTCGGCCGCGAGGATGCGCGTTCCGGTGAGCCCGTAGACCCCCACCGTTCCGCCTGCGTCCGACCCGAGCGCGAAGGCCAGGGCCCCGCTCTCGGCGCGGAAGGGACGGGGGTGAACGAACTCGATCCAGTCGATGTAGACGACCTCGATCTTGTTCGGAAGGTCCCCGACGAGCGAGAAGGTGACCTGGTTTTCGCCTTCGACCAGGAGCCCGGCCGGAAGCGCAAGGTCCACGGTTTCGCGCTTCGCGCCGTCCCACTGCACCTCCGCAACCGGCTGCCCATTGACGGCGACCGTGAAGTGGGTGCTCGGCGAACGCGGCGAAAAGCTGCGGAACGCGGCGCGCAGGCGGCCCGCGCCCGGCGCCACGTCCTTGCAGGTGAGGGCGAAGGTGCGCGTCCGGCTCTGGCGCTTGTGCAGGTACTGCGCGAGGAACCAGTGGTCTTCGTCGTCGGTCGCCCCGGGCAGGTTGGTCGCGTGGAAGGCATCCTCCTCCAGGCGGACCTTGGCCATGTAGGTGGTCGGGCCATGGAGCGGCAGGTCGGGTGCGGTCGTCTCCAGGGGGGCCGCCGCTGCCTGCTTGCGCTGCCGCAGCCAGAAGACGTTGGTCTTGCTGTAGAGGCTCTTGTGTGCCGGCGCGTAGAAGACAAGGTCGGTGACCGTGTCCGCGTCTGCGAGCTCGGTGGCACCGTAGTCGTCCTCGGTGCTCGCGTCCGGTTCGGACGCCTCGGCCCCGTCCGCGCGCGCCACCGGCCAGAGCGGAAGGACCTGGTCGCGCCAGGCGAGTGCGAAACGCCGGGTCGGGTCGAAGCCGAGTTCGGTCAGGGTCTCCGCGCGGAGGACGTAGAGCCCTTCGGCGTCGGTCTCGATGCGCGCGGCGACGGTGGCCGAGGCGGGCCGCGGCCGGGGCGCGCGCGCCTGGCGCGGGCGCGGCGGCGAGGTGCGGACGCTCGGATCGGTGGGCGTCCGGGCGATGCCGTTTTCGCGCGTGACGCCGGACTCGGGCGTCTCCTGCGGACCGTCGGGCGCGTCCGGGGCAACCGGAGCGACGGGCGTCTCGGCCCGGGGGCCGGCTGCTGCGGGCGGCGCCGTCTGCGGCGGTGTCGGAGTCGGCGCCGGCGCAGGAGCGGAAGGCCGCGGTGAAGCCGGCGCCGGGGCAGCCGGTGCGGAGGCCACGGGCCGTGCGTTGCGCTCTGGCGCGGGCGCGGAGGGGGTCGGGTCGGCCGGCGCCGCCGGGAGGCTGGCGGGCCCGGACGGTGCGGCGGCCGGTTCCGGCGGCGCCAGGCGGGTCGGGGAGGGGACGGGTGTCTCGCTCCCGGAGCCGGTGTGGCGGCCGGTTTCGGTCTCGGACGCTGTGTTCTGCGGCGTCGTTTCGCGGTTGCCGCGCGTCCGTCGGCCGATGAAGGGACGGGCGTCAGGCGAGTCGGCCCGCGGGGTTGCCCGGGTGGCCGACGTCGTTTCGGCAGCCGGCGTCGTCTGCGGCTCCGCAGCCGTCTTCAGTTCGCGGTGGAGTGCGCGCAGGCGCGCCGGGCGCCTGCGAGCCGACCGCCTGGGCAGTGCCGGCTGTGGGCGGGGGAGGCCC
>CAZKKD010000262.1:0-6210 GCA_964553265.1 uncultured Planctomycetales bacterium
GCGCGCGGTGGTGGTCGCCGTGGTGGGGGCGGTCCAGCCGACGTAGCTGTCGGCCGACCCGTCGACGTTGTTCGCCACGACGGTCCAGGGGCCGCCCGCGCCGTTGGCGGAATACTCGATGGTGCAGTCGGTGGGGCTGACCGGGCCGGCGTGGGTCCAGGTGATGGTGTGCGGCGCGCCGAGGAGCATGGTCTCGCCGCCGTCGGGGGCGGTGATGTCGAAGCCGGGATAGCGGATGGTGAAGTCGTTGTCCGAGGTGTCGCGGATGCCGGCGTCGCCGGTGTCGGTGACCTTGATCCGCGCCTGGGTCGAGACCGCCACGGCCGGGACGTTGGTCCAGGTGTAGGTGAAGGCGCCATCGGCGGCGCCGTCGTCCGCGTCGGCGATGGCCTGGTTGGCGGCGATGGGGGTCCAGGTGGCGCCGCTGTCGGTGGAGTAGGCGAGGTCCCAGTTGCCGCTTACCGCGCCGGTGGTGGTCCAGGTGATGTCGTGGTCGCCGGTGACGTAGAAGACCGCGGCCCCCGCGTTCGGGGCGGTCACCTGCACGCCGCCGGGGCTGTAGGAGAGGCGGACGTTGTCGAGCTCCACCACCTTGCGCCCGTCCGGCGCGTGGAGGAAGGCCCGCCAGCGGAGCGTCCCCGCGCCGCGAACCTCGTAAAACGAGTCGATGTTGGCGTGGACCACCGCGGCGGTGTTGGACTGCGTGTAGCCCTGGACGGTGCTGGCCCAGGTCGCGCCGTTCCACCAGGACCAGGTGGCGCCGTTGTCGTGCGAGATCTGGTAGGTGACCTCGCCCTGGTTGCCCGCGCCGGCGGTCTCGACGAAACCGGTCAGGTAGCCCGGATAGGCCTGCCCCGCCAGCGGGAGGACGCGGGGGTTGTTGGTCGGGAAGAAAGAGCGCGACGCCTCGACCCCGCGGAGCGACGGGGTCACCGTGCCGTCGAGGCTGGTCAGTTGCACGCGGTAGAGGAGCGCCTGGCAGGGGCCGACCCCGGAGAGCGCGGCGGGCGAGCGTGAGACGGACTGCCCGACGTTCCCGGCCTCGTCGGTCCAGGTGGCGCCGCCGTCGTCGGAGAGCTGCACCGTCATCCGCGTCAGGCCGCGCTTGCAGTGCTCCACGATCTCGGCGTGGGTCAGCATGCGGTTGTAGACTGCGACCTCGTCGAGCTTGCCGTCGAAGGTGTGCGCATAGGTGATGCCGCCGCCGCCGATGCCGAGATTGCTGCCGTTGTCGGTGGGGGCCGGCCAGTTCTGCTGGCCCTGGTAGACGCCATCGACGTAGACGGCGCCCCGGTTGCTGCCGTCATAGACGAAGACGATGTGGTTCCATTCGAAGCGCCGGAAGTACCCGACATTGCGGGTCACGTTGTTCAGGCGGATGTAGGGGCGCTGGTTGCGGTGGAGCGTCACCTGGATGCCGGTGTTGGTGTCCGCCTGCTTGGCGAGAACGCAGTGGTAGTCGTTGTCGGTGAGGACGGGATAGGCCCAGAACTCGATGGAGAAGGGGTTGCCGCCGAAGTTGAAGTTGTTGTGGTGCGGCACCTCGAGCCAGTCGCCGGCGCCGTCGAAGGTGGCGGCCTTGCCGACCCGCCCGTCGGCGTCCTGCGCCGCATCGCCGCGGGGCGTGCCGGTGTAGCCGCCGACCGAAGAGACGGCGCTCGGCACGTTGGTGGTCCAGGAGGCGTCGTCCATGCTCCAGACCGCCGCCACCCCGCCGGTGCTGTAGAGGTCCTTCACCTCCTGCGCGGTCAGCACGCGGGTCCAGATGCCGACATCGTCCAGCAGGCCCTTGTAGTAGCGCTGATTGCGCTCGGCCACGAGAAAGGTGAAGAACTCCGCTTCCGACCCGTCGCCGAGGTAGCCATAGCGATCCTCGACACCGATGCCGAGCCCCTCGTTGGCATTGTGGGCGCCGACCACCTCGTTGTCGAGCGCGCCGTCGATGTAGATGCGCTTGGTGCCGGTGGCCTTTTCGAAGGTCACCACCACGTGGTGCCACTGGTTGTCGGTAACCGTGGTGACGCTCGCCATGTCGTGCACGCCCGTGGTCGGACCGGCCGTGTCCCAGGAGATCCTGTTCGGATCGCCGCTGTGGAAATCGACGCCGAGGCTGTAGTAGTCGGACCGGTCGAAATCGACGATGGACGTGTTGGTCTTGTCGGTCTTGATCCAGCAACTGACCGAAAGGTTGCCGATCTCGCCGGCGGTGGTGTAGTGGAGATTCTGGATGGCGACGAAGTCGTCGGTGCCGTCGAACGAACCGGCCGCGTCCACCTTGCCGCTGGCGAAACCGACCCCGCCGGCCGCGACGCCGTCGGCGTTGCCCTTGCTGTCGGTCCAGTCGTCGTTGCAGCGCCAGAGGTAGACCAGGCCCGAACTGTCGATGGGGATCTCTTCGGTCTGGGTGCCGACGCTGCGGCCGTGGGCGATGTCCTCGGTGTAGCGGAAGGTTTTCCACTCCACCTGGGTGCCGGCGTCGAGCGCGCCGATGAAGGTCTTGGTCGTGGTCGGGTAGGCGGCCCCGCCATAGTACTCGGCCACCTCGCCCGCGGTGAGCGCGCGGTTGTAGACCGCCATGCCGTCGATGTAGCCGTTGAAGTCGTTGCCGTTGTTGTAGCGCATGCCGACGCGGATCTTCTCCGACGAGGCAGGGTTCGAGAAGGTGTAGGTTCCCAGGAGCTGCCCATTGACGTAGGCGGCCGCGTCGTTGCCGTCCTTGGTGAGGACGATGTGGTACCACTGCCCGGCCTCCCAGACCTGGGTCCAGTAGGCGTTCTGTCCCTCGATGCGCCAGTAGAGCCGGTTGTTGCTGGCCAGGTAGACGTAGCCGGCATCGTTGGACGGGCTTGCGAGGACAAAGGGGCTGGTGGAGACGTCGTTCGGCTTGACCCAGAACTCCAGGCTGCCGGCGGGCTCGAAGACGTCGTCCCAGCCGAGGTTGGACTCGAGGTAATCGTCGTCCCCGTCGAACTGGAGCGCGTAGCCGCGGAAGCGGTAATGGGTGCTGGAGAACCCGTTGGCAATCATGTCGCCCTTCGGGTCCCACGCGCCGATGCCGACGGCGTTGTTGTAGTCGTCGTTGAAGTTCCAGAGCTGGGTGATGCCAGACTCGGCGCCCGTGCGCTCGGCCGGGTAGGTGAGCTCGGCCAGGCGGACCACGTCGGCCCGCCAGGCGGTGGCGTCGTCGTCGTAAACGCCGCGATCGAAGTCGGCGCGCGCGGCGTCGGTCTGCGTCGTCCCGCCGTTGTAGGTGACCGTCGCGGTGGCGAGGCGCGGGGTGGCCACCCCCTGCGGCGCCTCGAAGGAGGCGCGATACTGGAAGAAGCGCGCGTCCGGAATCTCGACCCCGAAGGCGTGGCCGGTGGCGGTGGTGTAGTAGGTTCCCGCGGTGCCGTCGGGCCCGACGAAGGCGCTGGCCGGGGGATTGGTGGCGCCGCTGCGGCACTGGAACCGGGGCGAGAGCGCGCGGGCGTAGCGGTCGCGGATTTCGATCACCGAGAGCGGGCGCTGGTAAAACGCCACGTCGTCGATCCAGCCCTGGAAGTCGTAGGCAAGGTCGTTGCGGGCGCCGAAGCGGATGCGCTCCACCGGCATGGGCCCGCTGTTGGTGCGCACCACCTCGTCGCCGTTGATGTAGACCGCACCGTCGCCGTTGTTCTCGCGCACGATGACGAAGTAGTACCAGGTGTCGGCCTGCGGGGTCCAGACGGCGTAGTTGAGCTGGCCGTTGAGGCAGAAATACAGGAGCGCCTGGTCCTCGCGGGTGTAGAGGTAGGTCGTGTTCGCGTCGGGGCTGCCGAGGAGGTAGCGGATGCCGTCGGCCTGCTCGTAGCGGACCCAGAAGGCGATGGAGCCGGTCTCGCCGATATAGTAGCGATAGGTGCCGTTCGTCGCCGGACTGTCGAGGACATCGTCGCTGCCGTCGAAGTAGGCCGCGTGCGTGCCGAAGCGGGCGTTGCCGGGGTCCCAGGTGGTGTGGCTCGACGGGACGAGGGTGGCGCCGCCGACGGCGTCGACCCAGTCGCCGTCCATGCGCCAGAGCGCGAAGAGGTCGGCCTCGGTGGTCTCGGCGCCCTGGTTGGCCACGGTCCAGGCGAGGCTGTTCCAGTCCGCGGCGGCCCCGGCGTCGAAGACGCGGGAGGTGTAGCTGCCCGCAGTCTGGTAGCGCCCCAGGCCCCGGTCCCACGCCAGCCCGACGAAGCCGGACGCCTCGTCGCGATCGGTGAAGCTGACCGTCTCCGAGTCGGCCGACTCGTGCGTGCCGCCGGCGAAGGTCTCGTCCCGGACGCAGCCGTCGGCGGCGGCCAGGTCGACGCGGTCGACCGAGGGGGTGTTGCGCTTGTCGGTCGAGCCGTTGAGGAAGATGGCCCGGTACTGGGCATAGCGGTGGGCGGAGTCGAAGTTGCCGGCGGTCATCAGGTTCTCGCCGTCGCCGAGATAGTAGGTCCCGGCCGTGCCGTCCGGCCCCACGAAGGCGCCGGCGAGGCCCGTGGTCGGCCCCGAGCGGACCTGGAACCGCACCGCCGCGCCCTGGCGGGCCATGGCGCGCAGGTCCGCCGCGGTCAGGACGCTGTCGAAGAAGGCCAGCTCGTCCATCGACCCGAAGACGTCGTTGCCGCCGTTGTAGTAGGCGCCGAGGCGGATGGTCTGGTCGCCCCACGCACCCATCGCGCCTTCGGCGATCAGAACCCCGTCGACGTAGATCCGGCCGATCGCGTCGTCCTTGACGAACGCGAGGTGATACCACTTGCCCTGCTCCGGCACGAACCGGCCGGCGATCTGGACGTCCGACTGGCGGAAGTAGAGGTTGCCGCCGGTGAAGTAGAGGTACTCGTCGTTGTCGGTCGTGTTGGCGAGAAACATCTGGTTGCGGGTGTTGGTGGTCCGGACCCAGAAGGCGACGGTGCCGGAGTTGCCGGCGAACATGGCGTTCCAGGCCAGGGGCAGATCGGCGTAGTCGTTGGCGCCGGCGAAGACGGCGGCGCCGCTGCCGACGGGGCGGTTGGCGCCGAGGCTGATGTTGCCGTAGAAGGTGACGATGTGGTGCGCACCGGGGCCGGTGTCCGTCCAGTCCCCGTCGAAGCGGTAGAGCGAGATGAGCCCCGCCTCCGCACCGGTCCAGCCCGTGCCGCCGCCGACGGAGTAGGCGTTGTGGACGCGGGCGAAGATCTTGTCCCAGTAGCCGCCCGCGCCGGCGTCGAGCACGCGCGACTGGAACGCGCCGCTGGCGGGGTAGTTGAGGCCCGTCCGCTTCAGCCGCAGGAAGACGGCGGGCCTGGGTCCGCTTTTGGTGCCGTCGTGGGCGCCGGCGTCGTACCCGGCCCGGCTGCCCTGCGCGAGCGCATCGGTCTGCTTGAGCGTCTTCGCCACGCCGCCGGTGACCGTGACCTCTTCGGCCGCGGTGTCCTCGGTGCCGTCGCCCTTCTCGACGCGGTAGTCGGCGGGGGTGCTCAGGTCCCAGTCCGTATCGGCGCCGAAGGCGGCAACCGCCAGGATCAGGAAGGCGAGCGCGCCGGCCCACCCGCTTCGCATCGTGATGTGTTTCCGCATGGTCAGTCTCCCTGGCGCACGGTCGCGGCCGGGCCGGCGCGGGCACGCGTCCGGCGGCTGCCCCGGCCTTCCGTCCGGTTGTGCTGCGTCATCCCGCCCCCCCCCGGCGCCGGCCCGCCGGACCGGTCCGACCCTCCCTCCGGCCGCCAGTGGCGGAAAGCGGGTGACGAAAGACGACGGGGTCACTCCTAATATGCGCCATGGAAAGGAGTTGTCAATTTTGCGGGACCCTCGGACAACCCCGGAATCCCCCTTTTGTCACCCGGCCAGGCCCAGCCTGTACAACATCAACGGCAGCCGGAGGCATAACACCATTTTGGGATCGAACGTTAGGGAGGATACATTTCGAGACTGAAGATCCTTCCGTCGCGGCACGGAAAACGAAAGTCCTGGAACCTTTTTTCTGCAAACGGGTTCCGCTTCCTATCGGGAGACCGGACCCCGGGCTCTTTTTATTTGTTTTCCCGATACTTTGCGTCGCCCTCTGCTATCAGGAGCCACTCCCGCACCGCGCGGGACTCCTGGCCGTCCGGGCGCAGGCGCAGGAACGCCTTGTACTGGACGACCGCCTTCTTCTTGTCGCGGAGGTGCTCGTCGTAGAGGATGGCCAGGTTGTACCGGATGTCGGCATCGTCGGGGTGGAATTTGAGCCCGTCGAGG
>CAZKKD010000263.1:0-1886 GCA_964553265.1 uncultured Planctomycetales bacterium
ACGCGCGGATGGACTGGAACTCCGGCGCCCAGTTGGCCGGGATGTAGAGGTCGGTCATCACCGGGAGGAGGCTGAGGGTGCCGCCGTCGACGTAGACCCAGAGCGGGCCCGGGCAATGCCGGCGCACCCGGGCGGCTTCCGGTGGGAGGGGCTTGCCGTCGCCGGCGCGCGCGGCGAGGACGGCGGCGAGGGTCTCCCCGTCTTCGGCGAGGAAGAGGAGGCCCCCGGCGGCCGCGGCGACGAGGCCGGGGCGATCGCCGGTGTTGATGTCGGCGGGGTCGGCGCCATCGGGCGCCTCGACGACCGGGATGCCGGCGTTGCGCAGGAGCGCGAGCGCCCCGCGCGGGGCCGCGGCGGCGTCGGCCCCCCGCAGGACCAGGACGGCGCGCGGGACCAGGTCGAAGACGCGTCCCGAGCGGACCAGGGCCGCGGCGGCGTCGCGCACGCCGTGCCGTGCCGGAGCGTCCTCGAGGAGGTGCACGAGTGCGGCGAAGACGGCGATCTTCGGCGTGGACGGCGCGGCGAAGAGGAGGTCGCGCCGCGCGTCCCGGACCGGGCCGTCCCGGCGGGCAAGTTCCGTCCAGGCGGTGCGCAGGCCGTCGTCGATGTGCAGGCGGACCAGGACCAGCGGTGCGGACGGCAGGAGGCCGGGGAAGGACGGCTGCGCGGTGGCGTTGTTGTCCTCACCGGCCCGGAGGCCCCCGGCGGCGGCCAACAGAAGACAGCCGGCGAGCGCGGCGGCTGTGATCGGCAGCGCGGCGGCGATGCGCCGACGGATGCGGGGTCGGCGGGCGATGAACGTCGACCAGCGGCGAATGCGCATGGGGTGTTGCCTCCGGTGCACGTCAGGGCGCGTCGGTCGCCTCGGGCTCGGCCGTTTCGTCCGTCGGGATGGCGCCGTCGGCGTCCGACGGGCCGGGCGCGGCGGGGGCGGGGGGCGGGGCGCCGGGGGGGGCGGCGGCGCCGGCCTCGTCGTGGGGTGCGACGCCGGTCCGGGTTTCGGGCGCGGTCGGGGTGGCGGCGGGCCGGATCTGTTCCAGCCGGTCCTGCCGCTCGGTCGGGGGGTCGAGGGCGGTGGCTTCCTGCAGGGCTTCGCGGGCCGGCGCCGGCGGGTCGTCGGCGGGGAGCGCGGCGACGAGGAGGTCGAGCACGGCCGGGTCGCGCCGGCCGGTGAGTTCCACGGCTTCGCGGGCGGCGGCGACGGCCTCGGCGGTATCCCCGGCTTCGCCGTGCTGGAGGAGATACTCGGCCAGCCGCCGCTGGACGGCGCTGGACTCGGGGAAGTCGGCGTGCGCCTGGCGGTAGATCTCCAGCGCGGCCGCGGCCTCGCCCCGGCGCTCGTGCGCCTCGGCGAGGGCGAGGGCGGGATCCTCCCAGGTGGGGGCGAGGACGCGGGCGGCGGCGAGGCGGTCGCGCGCTTCGCTCCAGCGGCCCGCCTCCTGGTAGAGGCGGGCGAGGCTGAGGCAGCGCGCGGCGAGGTCGCGCCCGCTGTCGGGGAAGAGGACGCGCAGCGCTTCGAGGAAGCTCCAGACGGTGTCGAGTTCGCGCGCCTCCAGCAGGCGGTCCACCTCGGCGAGGAAGACCGCGTGGATGTCGCCGGCCTGCAGTTCTTCGCGGCAGACCTCGGCGATGCGGCTGAGATCGTCTCCGCGCTGCATGGCGGTCAGGCGCCGGACCGCGTCGGCGGTGCGCCCGTCCCGGATGCGCGCGAGCACCCCCTGCAGCCGGCCGAGGAGCGCATAGCGGCTGGGCGCGTCGTCCGGCGGCAGGCGCCCGTCGTCGCCGGGCTCGCGGGCGGCGCCGCCGCCGTTGTCGGCGGCGGCGCCGCTGTCGAACGCGGCGGTCGCGCGGGCGGCGTCGGGCGCCTCCAGCGCCCGGCGGCCGTG
>CAZKKD010000263.1:1896-6195 GCA_964553265.1 uncultured Planctomycetales bacterium
GGGCGCTGGGGTAGGGGGGGGGGGGGAGGCTGTCGCAGGCGGAGGTGGGGCGGGAGTAGTGGGGCGGGACAAGGGCCGGGAGGGCGTGGAAGGGCGCGGCCTCGCCGGGCGGGAGGCGCCGCCCGGGGGCGGCCCGGAGGGGGGGGGCCAACCGGTCCAGGCGACGCTCGGCGGCCGCCAGGTTGTTGTGAAGGCGCAGGTAGGCGGTGATGCAGCGCCGGACGGCGCGAAGCTGGAGGACGGGATCGGGCGCCTCTTCGGCGACCTGCTCGGCCATTTCGATGGCCCAGTTGAGCTGGTCGCGGCGGCCCTGCCGGTAGAGGCTGTCGGCCATGTCGAGCATGCCGGTGAGCATCTGGAGACTGGAGCCGGGGATGCTGACGAGCACGTCGTCGAGGAAGGCGAAGCCCCCCTCGGCGAGAAAGCCGATGCGGCCGTACTCGTCGCCGCGCAGGGGCGTCTCGTCGTGGATGCGCAGGAGCTCTTCGTCGTCGAGGACGACGGCGATGTCGCCGCTGCTGCGTTCGATCCGCAGGGTCTGCCACCGGTCGGCGGCCAGCGCCGCGTCGGGCCGGTGGGCGAGGGTGACGGGGCCCTTCTCGATGCGGACGCCCGGCGCGGAGGGCGGGCCGACGGTGACGAGGTAGCCGAAGTTGCCCGCCAGTTGCAGGCGCTGGCCGCTGAGGAGCACCCCGACGGCTGCGTCGCGCTGGCGGGGGACGTAGACCTGGAACTCGACCTGGCAGTCGCCGGGCACGGTTTCCTGGAGGGCGGCGTTGACGGTCCGCGGCGGCGCGCCCTCGGCGGGGAGCGTGGTCGGACCGCGCAGCGCCAGGTAGCCGCGCTCGAAGCTGGCCGCCCCGGCGGTCACCGACCAGCGCCGGCGGTCGAGGCGGGGGAAGCGTTCGTAGAGCACGGTGCGCCAGCCGCGATTGAGGGTGGCGGTGAGCTCTTCGGTCTTCTCTTTCAGTCTCTCGTAGTCCTCGCGGGTGCGCGCAAGCGCCCGGGTGGCGATCTCGGCCTCGGCGCGGGATTTGCGCGCCTCGGCGGCGGTGCTCTCCAGCGAGAGGCGGCTGGCCAGCACGGCGAGGGCGAGGAGAATGACCCCCGTGCCCAGGAGCGAGAGGCTCCGGTGGCGCGACAACGTGCGCCACACCCGGTACCAGAAGGTGGCGGGCCGGGCCTTGATCATCTCGCGATCCAGGAAGGCGCGGCAGTCTTCGGCCAGTTCCTGGGCGGTGCGGTAGCGCCGGTGCTGCGGCTTCTCGAGGCACTTGAGGCAGATGGTCTGCAGGTCGGCCGGGATCTTTGCGTTCAGCTTGCGCGGCGGGGCCGGGTCCCGGTGGATGACGCAGTGGAGGAGCTCGAACTGCGTCTCGCCCTGGAAGGGGGGCTGGCCGGTGATGAGCTCGTACAGGACCGCGCCGAGGCTGTAGATGTCGCTGGCCGGGTTCACGCGGTCGACGTCGCCGGCCGCCTGCTCGGGCGGGATGTACGGGATGGTGCCCATGACGACGCCGGAGTGGGTCATCCGCTGGGTGGCCGGGTCGCGGGAGAGGTTCACGGCGAGGCCGAAGTCGGTGATCATCGGGGTGCCGTCGGGGGCGATGATGACGTTGGCGGGCTTGAGGTCGCGGTGGATGATGCCCTTGCCGTGGGCGTAGTGGATGGCGAGGGCGACCTCCTCAAGGATCTCGACCGACTCGCGCAGGGAGAGCTTGCCTTCGGCAATCTCCTGCTCGAGCGAGGGGCCGTCGATGTAGTCCATCGTAAAGAAGGGGCGGCCCTGCTGTACGTCGAGTTCGTGGATGGGGACGATGTTCCGGTGCGAGAGGCTGGCGGCGGCCTCGGCCTCGCGCAGGAAGCGGCTGAAGTCCTCTTCGGTGGCGCCTTCGCCGGCGCGCAGCACCTTCAGCGCCACGGTGCGGCGGAGCTTGGGCTGCTCGGCGAGGTAGACGATGCCCATGCCGCCGCGGGCGATTTCGCGCACGATGCGGTATTCGCCGAAGGTCTCGCCCGGGGAGCGGATGGCGCTGCCCGCCCCCGCGGCCGACGCGCCGGCGTCGCTCTGCGGCCCGCCGCCGGAGGAGGCCGGCGGGGCGGCGTCGCTGGACGAGGCGGAAAGGTCGAGGGTGACGGTCTCGCCGGTGGCGAGCTCGTCCCCGGTGGTCGCGGGCGCCTCCGCGGCGTCCGGTCCGTCGGCGTCGGACAGGGCCTGGCCGCAGTGCGGGCAGCGGGTGAGAGAGGAGGCGCGCACGCTCACGGGTTACCGGTCTCCGTAGGACGGCATCTCCGGCATGATGCGGCGCGCTTCCAGCGGCGTCCCGTCGTGCCAGGTGATGCTGCTGTCGCGGATCTGCTTGACGAACCAGCGGCGCTGCAGCTTCACGCGCTTCTCCGTGCGGAGGAAGCGGTAGATCTCTTCCTGGGCGTCGGCGAAGGACTTCGCCCTGGCGGGGACGAGCTTTTCGATGTAGGTGAGGTGAAAGCCGCGGTCGCTCTCCAGCACCTCGCTCACGACGCCTTCGTCCAGTGAGACGAGGGCGTCGAGCACGGCGGGGGCGAGGACCTCGTGTTCGCGGAGGCCCGGATGCGACGGCGGGAAGAGGTACTCCTGCGTTTCGGTGCCGGGGATGGTGACGAGCCCGCCCTGCTGGCGCTGGACGGCCGAGCCGCAGTGCTCGCCGGCGATGGCGGCGAAGTCGGCCCCTTCCTTCAGGGCTTCCTGGCGGATGCGGCGTATCTTGCGGAGTTCGGAATCGCGCGTCTCCGGCATGACCTTCGGGATGGTGATGACGCGCGCGCGGACCAGGCGCTCGCGGGTGAAGACGTTCTCCTTGTGTTCCTCGTAGAAGGTGCGCACCTCGCGCGGGCAGGGGTCGGACATGGGGGTGCGCTGCTTCAGCATGAGGCGGTCGAAGAGGACGTCGTCGCGCACCATGCGGCGCTGGCGGGGGGTGTTTTCCATGCCGCGCTCGCTGAGGTACTCGTCGAGCTGGCTGTCGCTCATCGTCACGCCCTCGCGGCGGGCCGCCTGGTGGATGAGCCGGCTGCGGACAAGCTCCTGCAGCGCCCGGTCGAGATAGGCCTGCTCCTCCTCGGCGGTGAGCTGGCCGCGCTCCTGCAGGGCGGGCTGGGCGAGGAGAACACCGAGCTCCTCGATCTCCTCCTTGTGGATCGGCTCGCCGTTGACGAGCGCGATGATGGCCTGGGCGAAGCGCGTCTCGCCCGCCTGGAGGAGGAGCGTGAGGCCGAAGAGCACAGCGCAGCACACCGCCGCGGCGCGGCGGAAGGGGGTCGGGACCGGACAGGTCATGACTGGCGATTCCTCATGCGTTTGCAGAACGGGGGCGCACCGGACCGTGTCGGTCGACACGACGGCCTGCACCCCTCTCTGTCGCCGAATCCGCGGGCGTCCTTCGCGGCAATGGCGGACATCGGCGCCTGTGCGGGCATCATACCACGGACCCGCGCCGCCGCAAGGGGCGATCCGCCCGCGCGCGTGCGCGAAACGGACACCCGCGCCGCAAAGGCGGGGCCTTTCCGGCGCGGTCGCATCCTGTCGAACCGGCAACCCGGCCGCGGTCTGCCCGTGGCGCGCCGCGGCGGGCAGGGGTCAGCTCTTCTCGTCGATCCAGGCGAGCAGGTCGTCCTTGCTGAGTGCGCCGACCTTGCGGTCCGCCTCTTCGCCGTTCTTGAAGAGGATGAGCGTCGGGATGCTGGCCACCCCGAAGCGCCCGGCGAGATCGGCCTGCGTGTCGCAGTCGACCTTGCCGATCTTCACCTTGCCGCTGCGCTCGCCGGCGACCTCGTCGACGATGGGGGCCATCATCTTGCAGGGCCCGCACCACTCGGCGAAGAAATCGACCAGCACCGGGGTGTCGCTCTTCTCCACCTCGGCTTCGAAATTGTCTTTTGTCAGCGCCATGGCCTGAGACATTCCTGTCCTCCTTCCTGCGATTGGGTCCGCACCCGGTCGCGCTCCGCGCCCGGCGCCGCCCGGCGCGGAGCCGGGCGGGCGTCGCCGACCGGCGGCCGGAACGACTCCGGGCCCGGCGGCGGCGTGCTTCAGTCTATCGTTCCGTCCCCGCCGATGGCAAGGACAACCTTGCGGCGATGTCATGATCGAACGCCGGCACCTCGAGCGCCAGGCGTCCGTCCTCGCTACGCACGGAAGTTTCTGCAACCACCGTTCCCGTCCCGGTCTCCCCCCACGTGACGCGGTGGTCGCCCGGGGGGAAGCCGGCGAGCTGGTGCGTGACGTCGCCGAGGGTCGGGGGGGTGCGGCCGCGCTCGCCC
>CAZKKD010000264.1:0-6181 GCA_964553265.1 uncultured Planctomycetales bacterium
CCAACCGGGCGGGGGGGCCGGGCCACCGGGGCGCGGGGCCCGGCGGACGCCGCCGTGGGGGTGGGGCGGGGCGCGCAGCCGGCGCGGCCGGGCCGCGTCGCGGCGGGGTCCGGGAGGGGGGTAAGCCCCGCCGCGCCGGCCGGGCGCCGGCGGCCGGGCGCGCACGGGCTGACGGTCGCGCCCGGGGCAGACGTCCTGGTCGACCGGGTCGTGGTGCAGCCCGTCGACGCTGCTGCGCCGTCCGGCGCCGGCCCCGCCGCACCCGTACAGCAGGCTCCGGACAGCCTGTTCCTGGCCGACCGGTTCCAGGACCAGGCGCTGCACCCCGAACGCTGGACACCGTTGACGGGCGAGTGGACGCTGGAAAAGCCGGTGGACCGGACCGATCCCGACCGCGCCGCAAACGCCTACACGCTTGTAGGTTGGCCGGGGGAGGGGGCTGGCGCGGACGCGCTGGCCGTGCTCGGGGCCGGTGCGGTGACGTGGCGCGACTACAGCGTGGACTTTGCAGCCAAAACCCGGTCGGAACGGGGCGTGATCGGCGTTGTGCTGCGCTATCTGGGGCCGAAGACGTATCTCCGGGCGGAGCTGCCGACCGGACCGGACGCGCGCGCGTGCCGCCTGGTGCGCGTCGCGGACGGGGCCGAAACGGTGCTGGCCACCCGTCCGGGACGCCTGCGGGACCGCCAGTGGTACCGGATCCGCGCCGAATGCCGCGGCAACGACGTCCGGGTCCTCGTCGACGGGCACACCATGCTGTCGGCGACCGTGGACGGGGCAGTCAACGGCGGATTCGGGCTGGTCGCGGGCGGACGGTCCGGGTGTCGCTTCGACGACGTGACGGCCCGGTCCCTGAACGAGATTGCCCTGGCGGACGTGTCCGCCGACGGCGCGGACGGGCGGCGTGCGAGCCGGCTCTTTGCGGTATCGGACGAGACAATTGAGACACGTGCAGGCGCGGACGTGGGGCCCGACGGCCACTGGCGAAAACTTTTTGTCGGAACGCCCGCCTGGACCCGGTACACGGTCCAGGCGGTGGTGGCGCCGGGGGAAACCGCGCGCGCCGGGGTCCTGGCCGCGCTGGGAGAGGATGGCTCGGGCCTGGCCTTCCATGCCCGCCGGGCGGGGCCGGGGGAGGCGGTACTGACACTGGAACGCGTGGGGCGGGGTGCAGGCGTTCTGGCAATGACTGTGTTTGCCATTCCGGAAGACGGCCGGGTGCACCTGGCGCTGGGCGTCTACGACGGGTTGGCCCACGGCACGGCGGAAGGGGCGCCCGTCCTCATCCGGCATGTCGGGGACGGACGGATGCGCGGACGGGCGGGCCTGGTGGCCGACGGACCGGGGGCCCGCTTTGCCGAAACGCTGGTGGCGTTCGAGCAGGCGCCGCTGCCGCCGCCGGTGGTGAACACTGTCTTCCGCGGCGACCACTACATGGACCAGTGGGCGTCGCCGAGCGGGGAGTGGAACATCAGCGACGACAAGCAGACCATCTGGGCGCGCCGGGACTGTTACGGAGACGCGGGGATCGCCTACGCACTGGAGGAAGCGCCGGATTCGGGCCAGGCGCTGGAACTGCTCCTTGCCGGTGACGGGAACGACATCTGTTCGGGGTACCGGCTGCGAATCCAGCCGGGAGCGGCGAGCGACGAACCGCTCCCGGTGGATCAGACCGGGGACGCGAGTGGCGGAAACAACGCCGCGCTGGACATCCTCCTGTATCGCGAAACGCGCCTCGAAGCCACAGCAACATGCCGCTTCCGGCCGACGGCGGCGTTGGCGGACGAGCCCGACGCGGAAGCGTCCGAGGGGGCGTCCGACCGGGGGACGCGCTTTTCTCTCTGGCGGTACGGCGATCAACTGGTGGTGCGGCAGGGCGAGGAGGCGATCCTGGTCTGGAGGGATCCCGCACCGTTGTCCGGGTTGCGCTACGGGGTGACCGGCGTGCTGCTGCCGCTGGACGTAAACCGGATCCACGCCTCGAGCACGCATCTCTTCAACGACACGTTCCGCGAAGCGGCCGTCCACTGGCGACGCGCGCAGGGCGACTGGCGGATGAAGAACCGCTTCTGGTGCGACCCGCGGTGGGCCTGGTACGGCGGGCGGAGCAAGGAGTGCGCGACGCTCTGGCACCAGGAACGCTTTTCCGGCGACCTTACGATCGATGTTTACATGTCCCTGCAGATGGGCCTGACGCATCCGCCGGACTATCCGCGGCCCGGCTTTCAGAACATCACGGTCTGTGCGGACGGGCGGGACCTGGACAGCGGGTACTCGCTGGTCTACGGGGCCAGGCGCGGCACGGTCAGCCAGCTCTGGCGCGGCGACCAGGTGGTCGCCGAATCCACGGCAGCGCTCGCGCAGCCTCCGAACACGTGGGACCGCTTTCCCGACTTCCGGGTGCTCCACCGCCGCTGGTGGCACTGGCGCTGCGAGCGGCGGGGCGACCGCCTGCGGTGGTATCTGGACGGCAAGCTCCTCTTCGACTACACCGACCCTCACCCCCTGACGGGGGACCGCATCGCTCTCTGGACCGAGCACCGCGGCATCATGGTCAGCCGGGCGCGGATCAGCTACGCGCAGGCTGCCGGCCGGGAAGACCCCGTGATTCCCGCCGCCGCGGCCGACGCGCCGCTTCCCGAACGGGACCCCAAGCAGGATGCTCCCCCGTTGACCTGGCCGGATCACATCGGCTACGCAGCCGATTTTGAAACCGGGAACGATGGGTGGGGGCCGACGGGGCGGGAGAACTCGGCCACGCCGCGGCGGGTTGCCCGCGGCGGCGGCGGCCACGCCCTCCGGATGACCAATGAGATCAGCGGCGGAGACGCCGGCGTGCTGTGTCGCCTGCCGCGCTCCGTGGACCTGCTGCGGCATCCCTGGCTTTCGTTCGCGTGCCAAGCCGATCCGGATGCCCGAATCAACCTGTACGTTTGCTGGCGGGACGAATGGTTTGCCCTGCGGTTGACCGGTCACGCCGAGGACAACGCCTCCGACCTCTATCCCGGTGCGCCGACAAAGCCGGGGGAGGGGACGAAGCTGATCCGGGTGATCGGCTCGGTGAAGGACTTCCGGGCGGACGGCAGCTGGCACCGGTATCGCGTCAACATCGGAGATGCGCTGCTGGCCCGTGCGCCGGAACTGGTGGCGGACCCACCGAACGCGCTTTTCGTGGATGAGCTCTTTGTCGGGAACCTGGAGGTCGGCGACCTGGCGCAGAGCGGTTTCGGCAGCAACCACGAGGGGACGCGTTACAGCCTGGACGCGATCCGGCTGGAAGCGCATCCGCCCGAGACGCCGCTTCCCCCACCGCAGGTCACGGCCGCAGGCACGGTGGACGCGGCCGGTTGGGCGACGGCCCGGGTCGAGACCGCACCCGGCGCCCCCTGGATCGTTCCCGAAGCGCTGACGTTGCGCCATGGAGCGACGGTACGATCGGGAACGGAAGCGTTGCAGAATGGCTGGATCCGTCCGGATCCTGCCGGCGGGCGCCTGCATGTGGCGCTGTCGCGTCTCGGCGCTCGCGCCGACGAGGAGGGCGGCATCCCCCTCCGACTGGACGGCATCCGCATGCGCGGGCGGACCGAGACCACCTCGGCCGACCTGCGCTGGCTTCTGCAGGATGCCGAACAGGCCAGACCCGTCGGGTTCGCCGTGGACGTGGAAGCGGACCAACCCATCGAAGGGGTCACCGCCGACGGCTGGAAGCCGGGCATGCTGCGGGAGAGCTTCGCCGCCCCGGCGCCCGCCGCATCGAACGGTCAGTGGCTGCGGGCATGGGACGCAACGGGCGGTCCGGAAGGCAGGGGTTCGCTGCGTTTCGTTGCGCAGCGCGCAGCCGCCAACATGATCTGTGAATCCTTCTTCCCCCGCCTGGATGTGGCGCGGTTCCCGCTGATCGACTTCGCCTATCGGGCGGACATCGGCACCCGCGCGGACCTGCAACTGCTGGTCGGGGGGCGTCCGATGACGCTCGCGTTCCTCAACGGCGGGGCCGGGGCCCCCTCCGTAACCGACAAGGTGGAGGCCCTGGACGACGGAGCCTGGCATCGGGCGGCCATCGCAATCGGACCGCTCTACTGCCGCTCGCAGGCGACCGGAACGGGAACGGAGGCCGCGCGGATCGGTCTGCAGGACTTCGGGTGGCCCGGCAACACCGACGGCGTGGAACTGCGGATCGGACAGGTCGGAGCCTATCCCCTGCTCAGGACCGGTGCAGACGGGAGCCTGCGCCTCCGCCTTCGTGCGTACGCGCCGGTGGCCCTGGAGGGGCTGCGATACGAACTCGTTCGCTTTGGCGCGCCGTCGCCGCTTCCGGGCGAGGACTGGTCGAGCAAGGCGTTGGAGACGATCACGTCCCTGGAAGGGGCAGGGCAGGGGGCCGTTGTGACGCTTCACCCGCCCGGACCGGGCACGTATACGCTCTGCTGGGCGATGCGGGGGCCGGCGGGCTGGACCGACGCGCCGCCGTATCACTTTGCGGTGGACGCGACGGGGCCGGTCATCGCCTCGATCGCGCCGGACGACGGCGCGCGGGACGCGCCCCAGCGCATCCGCTGCATCCTGACGGACGAAGGCCTGGGGATTCGGCCGGGCTCGGTGGAACTCACCGTCAACGGGCGCACCCTCGAGGGCCGGGAGACACCGCCTCTCCAGTATGCGCCGGTGCCGGGAGAGGTCCGCCTGGACCTCGTGGACCTGGCGCGGAAGGAAGCGGGCAGCTTTGCGGACAATGGCGAAGCCATTGCCGTTCGCCTCCGGGCCGAGGACCTGGCGGGCCAGCCGGTGGAGCGATCCTGGACATGGACCATGGACTACGCGAAAGACAAGACACCGCCACCGGAGCCGGACCTGACCTGGGTTCCGACAGCGGCCTACTGGCAGAGCGAAGTCACCTGGAAGGATCCCGTCGGGAGGCTGGAGCCGGTGAAGGACGAGGCGCGCCTGCGCCTTGTCCAGGACGAAGTGCGCAAGCGGAAGGTGCTGGAGATCGGCGCGCTCCACCACAACCGGTCGGCGGCATTCGCTTTCCGGACCGAGCCCATCGATCTGCGAAGCGGCCTCCGCCTGCGTTTCGACTACCGGTTCCGCGGGCAACTGCTGGGCGACCTGCGCGTGCACGTCGGCGGGCGGGTGTATGTCCTGCGCTTTTCCGACAAGATCAACCACGGGGCCAAGGTGGTCGGTGTGCTGGCGAAACCGCAGTACGAGGGTCAGTGGCATACCGTCGATGCGGACATCGCCGGACAGGTGCTGCCGAACCTGCCCGAAGGGACGCCGCCGACGGTGACGCGGATCGAATGGGGGACGCCGGGCCGGACGGGGAATCATCACCAGCACTGGCTGCGGCTGGACCATGTGAGCCTGTACGCGCCCAAGCACCTGGAGCAGGGGATTGAACTGCGCTGGTCGGCCGTCCGGGACCCGACCGGCGTGCTGGTTGCGCCGGGGGTGGACGCGGACGCGACGACCGAAGCGGATGGCGGGTTCGTCGCCGGCGAAACGACGCGTCGCTTTCCGGCCCCGCCCTCTCCGTTCTGGGCGCGCGTCTCGGTGCGGGATCGTGCCGGCAACATGCGGACCGTGCGCGTACCGGGGCCGAAGCGGTAGGCCCCCGGCAACAACCTGCCTACTCGGGAAACAGGTCGCCTTCGTGCGGCGAGAGGTGCTTGCGCATCTTGGCGAGCGCGCGGCAGAGGGTGGCGCCGATGCTGTTGCGCGGGATGCCGGTAAGGTCGGCAATCCGGCGGTACTTCTTCCCCTGCAGAAAATAGAGCCGCACCAGCGTCCGCTCGCGGTCGTTCAACTCTTCGAGCGCCGCCTCCATCAGTTCCCTGGGGAAGTGGGCGGTCTCTTCCGGGTGCGCGTCCTTGAGGAGGAAGTGCTCCTCCTCGAGCGGGGAGACCTTCAGCTTGCGTTTGCGCATGATGTCGATGCTGCGGTTGCGGGCGAGCACGTGCAGCGTCTGGAGCAGGTTCCCGCGTTCGAGGCAGGCGCGGAGGACCTTGTGGTCCCGCTCGACCAGGTTCTTCCAGACCTCGGCGACCGCGTCCTCGACGTCGAGCCCCCCGTCCTGGAATCCGTACGTGCGGAAGGTGCGCCGCGCAACGCGGTGGAGGATGCCGGAATAGCGGTCCACGACCTCTCGCCACGCGCGGGCGTCGTTGTCGATGAGCCGCAG
>CAZKKD010000265.1:0-6165 GCA_964553265.1 uncultured Planctomycetales bacterium
GCGTCGGCCGGGTCGTGAGGAGCCCCTGCATTTTACTATCACGCGCGACAGGATGGCGTGCAGCACCTCGTGCGCACGCTGCCGTTCCTCACCAATTTCGGCCGCGGGCTCCTGATGATCCTGGTCCGGCTGGCGCTGGTGGCGCTGGTGGGTGTGGCTGCGTCGGCGGAGCTGCAGTTCTCGGTGGCGCTGCTGGTGGCGTTTTTCGTGGTCTATCTCGGTTTTGCGCGGGAGTTCTACATCGGGATCCTGGCCAAGTCGAACATGCCGACCGCGGCATCGATGGAGGAACTCGATTTCGAAGCCGGGGAGGTGGCAAAGGATACGGGGAGCTGGCTCTACCGGACCGTGGGGCGGCCCGTGTCGCACGCCGCACTGCGCGTCTTCACGTTCTTTTCGCCGTCCTTTGCCCAGACGGATCCGACGGAAGACCTTGCGGTGGGACGCACCATCCGCTGGAGGCGGGTTGCGTGGCAGGCGTTCCTCGACATCGGGCTGCGGGGCGGGGCAGCGCTTCTGATTGGCTGTTGGCTGCTCCGCCGGCGGGAGCTGGCGCGACCGCAGTTCTGACGCAGGCCTGGACGGGTGTTCGCGCCGGCCGGGATCGCGCCGGTGCGCGGTGTGCATGACAGGATCGGACCAAGACGATGGCGCTGGTGGCTCGCAATCTCCCACTCCTCCTCTGGATTGCCCTGGCGGCACTGCTGGCCATGGTGGGGGGGATGGCGTATCTGGGGGTGACGGCGACGCCGCTGCTGCTGCCGGCGGCGCTGGCGCCCGCGTTCCTCGGGTACGGGATTGCGCATGGCCGCCCCTGGGCGCCGCCGCTGGCGTTTCTGCTGCTGGCTGCGCACGGGGGGGCGCTGCTTCTGGGGGGCGCGTCCGTGATGGCGTTGGCGGGCCTGGCCGTGGAAGTGGCCATCGTCGTGCCGGTGCTGGCGACCTGGCGCTTCTTCTATCCCCTCACGGGACTGGAGGGGGAGGTGGGGCTGCTGCCGCCGAACCCGTCCCGACCGAAGCAGCTGGTCCTCGTACTCGTGCTCTGTCTCTTCCTGCTGGGCGGCAGCCGACTGGTCGGGCCGACGCTGACGCTGCGGGACCGGTATGGCCTGACGGTCAACCCGGTGCGGGAGGGTGTGCCGCCGAAGGTGGTGCTCATGACGACGGCGCTCGGGGCGTTCCGTGGGATCTTTATCGACCTCCTGTGGCTGCGCGCGATGGCGATGAAGGAAGAGGGGAAGTTTTTCGAAATGGTCCAGCTCTACGACTGGATCACGAACCTGCAGCCCAACTACAGCATGGTCTGGCGCTTCGCGGCGTGGGACCTGGCGTACAACGTGTCGGTGGAGCACGACGACCTGCAGGACCGGTGGTTCTGGGTCTACCGGGGCATCCGCTACCTGCGGGACAAGGGGATTCCGTACAACCGGAACGACCCGGAGCTGTACGCCGAGCTGAGCTGGATCTACTACCACAAAATCGGCGCATCGATGGACTATGCGCACAAGCTGTACCGGACCGAGCTGGCCCGGGAAATGCACCAGGTGCTGGGCGGCCCCGGCGATCGGGAGCTCCTGGCCGCGCTGGTGGCGCTTCCCGCCGACGAAGAGGCCCTACGGGCACTGCCGGCCGTCGCGTCGCTGGCCGAACGCCTCGCCCCGTACGACCTCGACCCGGTCCGGGATTTCCGCGCCCTTGCGGTGACGGGGGAGGGGGTGCCGGACGGGGCGAGAGCGGTGCTGGCCGAGCTGGATGCCGGGGATGCGCTGGAAACGATCCGGCTCTTCCGCCTGCGGCAGGTGCTCGAAGGGGAGTACCGCCTGGATCCCAACATCATGCTGGAGTTGAACAACCTGTACGGGCCGGTGGACTGGCGCGGCAGCGACGCGCATGCGCTCTACTGGGCGCACCTCGGCCGGCGGAAGCGCTACGAACAGATTCAGCGCCAGCGGGAGCTGAAAGGCATCGACGCCCCGATCATCGATATGAAGTATGAGCGGCTGGTCTACTTCAGCCTGCAGCGGATGGCGGACCGGGGCCGCATCCTGATCACCGGCGACGGCATCGTGTACAACACGCCGGATTATCGTTTCGTCGCCGGGGCGGTCCGGCACATGCGCGACCTGCTGGCGCGGTCACGCCAGTCAGAGAACACGCGCGGCCGGGACGTCAACATCAAGGGCCTGCGGTCCGGCTACACCTATCTGCTGGAACGCTGCATCATGCTCTATTACTTCAACGGGCGGGTCGACGAGACCGGGCCCTTCCTGGAGGCACTGCGGGCCGAGCATCCGGAAAAGAAGGAGTACCAGACGTCGCCGGAAGCGTTCGTGCAGGAAAACATCAAGGAGTGGATCGACTCGATGAGCGTGCGGCGCTATCACGCCGTGGTCGAAGGCTTTCTCCGGCAGACGTACCTGTACCTTGCGATGGGGAACCGCAACGCTGCGGCCGAGCAGGAGCGGTGGGCGCGCGAGTTGTACGAGTATGCCCGGAAGCGCTGGAAATACAATCCTGATGTCGGCGATCAGCAATACAAATATGTCACCCCCCTGGCGGACATGAGTGCGGATCTGCTGGTCCGCATCCTGGACGGGGAGGAACCGCTCTTCACGCCGAAACTGGTCGGCCGCCTGAAGGCCATCTTCCCGCCCGAACGCATTGAGGAAGCGCGCCGGCGGGCCCGTAGCGATGCGCCGCCTCCGGCCGTGGTCGCTCCAGCGCCGCCCGAAACGGAGTAAGCATTCAGGCATTTTGTCCGATTTTTTCCGCCTGGAAGCGGGACATTCCTGCGGATGTCCTGCGCGGGCAACGCCTTCCCGGTCCGGGTCCCGGAAATCCCTTGAGCGCGCCCGGCCGGCACCTTAGAATCCGTCGTTCGACCTGCCTGCGCGGAAGCCTCTTTCGCGGCATGGCATCGCCCGCGACTCGCACAAAGCCGCCGGGAAGCGTACGGCGGCAACGGACCAAAGGACGGCCACATTGCGAACCGTTCCCACCATCGCCTTCGCGCTGCTGCTCTGCGGCGCATCCGGCTGTGTCTTTGATGACGCGCCCTTTGACGAAGAGCGTCAGACCGAAGCGCCCCGCGAAGCCGCGGTGCAGCCCATCGAATTGACCCCGGCACAGCAGCGTGTCCTGGTGGCGGCAAGGGCGTCGCTGGCGCTGCGCTCGATGGAGGCCTCCGCGAAGCTGAAGGCGGTGGACCCGGGCAACGACTTCAGCCTGCGCTGCAGCGTCCGTCTCCTGGCGGCGCGGCCGGACCGCCTGCGCATGTTTGCGACCAAGGGGCTGGGGACGGAGATCCTGGACCTGGCGATGGTCGGGGACTCGATCGACGTCTGGCTGCCTCGCGATGCAAAGCTGTTGCGCGGCCATACCGCCGAACTGGAAGATGTCGGGGTCGCGTTCCATCCGCGTGACATCCTGGATCACCTGCTGTTGTCGGAGGCCTTTCCGCGCCTGGAGTGGACGGTGACGGAGGAATCGGAGGAGACGGTGACCCTGGAAGGGGCCGGCACCGTGGACGCGTTCGAGCGGCTGGTGCTCTCGGCCGAAGACGGACGGATGCTGAGCCGGGCGCTGGTCCGGCGGGGGGACGATGCGCCGGCCCTGCTGGTGACCTACGACGCCTATCGGCCCGTTCTGGAAGAGGCGCCGGATCTGCGTTTTCCCCACCGCCTGCGCATTCGCTTCCCCGGTGACGACCGCGAGGTGCTCTTTGTCATCACGAGCCTCCTGGCCAATCCCCGCGTCCGGGCGGGCGACTTCCGCCTGATGGTGACCTCCGACGCGACCGTCGAGCCTCTGGTGCCCGAAGATGCCGAAGCCCGGGATCGCCAATGGCGGCAGGCGCTGGAATCGGCGGCGGAGGCGAGCGAATGATCGCCCGCGTTCTGCGCTATTGCGGTCACCTTTCGTGCACCCATTACCGACTGGTCCTGGTCCTCGGGATCCTGCTGACGCTCCTGGCGCTGACGCCGACGGTCTTTCTTTCGTCGGGGCGCTTTTCCGCATCGGTGACGAAGCTGCTGCCGGCGGGCAACCGCGCGGCAGAGGCCTTCGAGCGCGCCCTGAACGATTTCGGCGCCGCGGACGAGGTGTATGTCCTCTTCCGTCTGCGGAACGCCGAAGACCTCGACGCGGTCGGCCGGTATGGAGACGAACTGGCCGCGCGCCTGCGGGGGCATCTGGACTTCCGGGACGCCACCTGCCGGTGGATGCGCCCGGAGGAAAAGGGATGCCTGCAGAAAGAGCTGGAACGGCGGGGCCTCTTGTACCTTCCGCCGGACGGGATCGCGGAGGTGGGAACGCTTCTGGAGGAGCGGTCCGTCGGCATCGCGGTGAAGCGGACCGCAAACGCGCTCTTTGCCGGTGACGCGGAAGGGAAGGCGCATCTCCTTCTCCTGCGGGAATTGGGGCTGGAGCGCGTCTTCCGCGAACACTTCGGCATGGCGTACAACCGTTTCGGGAGCGAAGGGGGCAGTCCGTTCATCTCGGCGCCGCCACCCTCGGGCGAGCATGAGACCTTTCTGCTGCTCACCGCCGAGCCGAACGGCGCGGCGCAACGACTGGAGTATTCGCAGCGGGTCATGGAGATCGTGCGCGAAGAGACGGCCGCCACGCTTGCCGGCATGCCCGCGGGCCTGCGCAAGGGGGTGGGGGTCGACTTCGCCGGCGGGTACGAGGCCGCGGTGCGGTATACCAAGAACATCGAGTCGAGCCTCTCGTCGACGCTGTTGACGAGCCTGTTCGGGGTGCTGCTGCTCTTCGGCTACTGCTACCGGCGGTACGGGGTGATGCTCTACGTGGGCATCCCGCTGGTGATGGTGGTCTCCTGGACGCTCGGCGCGGGCTGGCTTATCTTCGGCAAGCTGAACATGATCTCGTGCGCGTTCGCGGCGGTGCTGGTCGGGCTCGGGGTCGACTACGCGATTCACATCTACAACCGCTACGTTGAGGAACGCTCCGCCGGCCGGGAGGTGGAGGAGAGTTTTCTCGTCGCCCTGGGCAGTACCGGCGGCGGGGTGGTGATCGGGATGCTCACCACGTCGATGTCCTTCCTGGCGCTGATGGTGACGCAGTTCAAGGGGCTGAGCCAGTTCGGGACGCTGGCGGGGATCGGGCTGGCGCTGGCGCTGCCGGCGATGGTCTTCATCCTTCCGGCGCTGGTCACCTGGCGCTCGAAGCGCGGCGGCGGTGAGCGTCCGCGGGCGCTTACGAGCACGACGTTCTATCTGCCGCGGCTGGCGGACCTCATCGAGCGCCGCCCCCGCACCATCGCGGCGCTGGGGCTGCTGGCGGGTTGCGTGGCTGCGGGGTTCATCGCGTTCGGGCCCGGGGGGGTGCGTTTTGACGAGCGACTCGCGAGCCTCCGGCCGTCCGAGGACAAGGTCTTCCGGGTCGGACGCGAGATTGCCGAGCGGTTTGCCCGCAAGAGTCCGGCCCGGCAGATGGTGCTGGTGACGGGCAAGACGCAGGCCGAAGCGCTGAACCGGTCGGCGGCGCTCCGGGAAGGCCTGGAGAAGCTGCGCGATGACGGGCTTCTGCGGGACTACGAGATCCTCAATCGTATCATTCCGGCGCCGGCGGAGCAGGAAGAACGGCGCGCCGCCATCGCCGGGCTGGACCTCGCGGCCGCGGAAGCGTCGCTCCGGAAGCACCTGGAACTGCGCGGCCTGAAGGAGGCCCCCTTTGCGTCCCTCTTCGAGTTCCTGCGCAGCCACCGCGAACTGGCGGCAAGCGAGGAGATCATCCTGCCGACCGACTTCCGGGGCACGCCCGCCTGGCGGCTCCTGCGGCGGCTGGTGGGGCGGCACAAGACGCGCGTGCGCGTGGACAACGACAAGTCACCCAACGCGTGGGAATCCCTGGACCGGGGCGAAGCGGTGACGCTCGCGGAGGCCCCGACCCCGCGCCCCTTCATCTACTAGTTTCACGATGGCGCCCCCGTAACGCCGGCGGGCCTGGACTACCTCGGCCACCGGGGCATCGACTCCGTGGAGGTTATGCAACCGGTGGACGGTCAGGATGCGCCCGGCGCGTCGGAAACGCAGCGCCCGGGACAGCCCCCCCCCCGGCCTGCCGCCCGGGAGGGCCTGCGGTTTGCGCCCCCCGGCACCGACGACCGGGGGCCGCCTCCCCCGGGCCCCGGGACCCCCGGGC
>CAZKKD010000266.1:0-6151 GCA_964553265.1 uncultured Planctomycetales bacterium
GGCAGCGCGCCGAACGCAGTCACGAGCGCGCGAGGGATTGAAACAGCTTCTTAGCCCTCGATGACGGCCATCGCGGTTTCGATGTTGCCGAAGGGGGCGCTCACCTGGATGCCGGCCAGGCGGTCGCGGAGCTTGTCGACCGACTCGCGGGCGATGGCGATGCCTTCCTTGCGCTGGTCGTCGCGATCCTCGTGTGCGGCCATCCGCTCCATGATCGCGTCCGGCACCGTAACGCCGGGGACCTCGTTGCGCATGAAGCTGGCGTTGCGGTAGCTCGCCAGCGGCCAGATGCCGGCGACGACCGGGATGGTGACGTCCGGAATCCGATCCAGAAAGCGCAGGAGCGCCTCGGGGTCGAAGACCGGCTGCGTGATGACGTACTCGGCGCCGGCCTCGGCCTTTTCGCGGTAGCGGCGGATTTCGCGATCCGGGTCGACCGCGCTCGGGTCGGCGCCGACGCCAACCACCGCCTGCGTCGGCGGGGTGAGCGCCTGCCCGCCGAGGTCCAGGCCGCGGTTGAGGCGATCCTGCAGCCGGCAGAGGTCGATGCTGTCGGCGTCAAAGACGCCGCTCGCGTCCGGGTAGTTGCCCAGCTTGGGCGGGTCGCCGGTGATGAAGAGGATGTTGCGCACCCCGCAGGCCGCGCAGGCCAGCAGGTCCGCCTGCATGCCGATCAGGTTCCGGTCGCGGGCGCAGAAGTGCAGGATGGCCTCGATCTGCGCCTCGCGCTGAATCTCGTTCGCGACGGTGAGCGGGCTGATCCGGCTCGAGGCGCGCGGCCCGTCGGGCAGGTTGATGGCGTCCACGCCGCGGCGGTGGAGCACCCGGGCCTTCTCGACGATGCCGGAAAGGTCGTACCCGCGCGGGGGAACCAGCTCCACCGTCGCCACCCAGCGCCCGGTCGCGAGCGCGCAGGAGAAGCGCGTCTTCTCGCCGAAGGGGGTGGGCTCCTGGGGTTCGGCCTCGGTGGGGGTTTCGTGGACGATGGAGGCCACGGGCCTGCGCGTCAGCGGCTTGATGGCGCGGACCGTCTCGTCCATCTGCTCGGGGGTGGTGCCGCAGCAGCCGCCGACCGCGGCGGCGCCGAGCTCCAGGTAGCGCCGCGCGTAGGTGCTCAGGTACTCGGGCGAGCACATGTAGATGCGGCGGTGGTTCACCTCGCGCGGCTCGCCCGCGTTCGGCTGCACGATGAGCGGGCGGTCGATGAGCTTCACCGCCTTCTCGACGAGATCCAGCATCGCGTCGGGCCCCACCCCGCAGTTGAGCCCCCATGCCAGCGGCGCGGGCGTGCCCTCGGGCAGGGGGGCGAGCATGCGGTCCAGCGGCTCGCCGCGGATGCTCTCGCCGTTGTCCTGAATCGCGCAGCTGATCATGTAGGGCAGGTCCGGGCCGCCCTGCATCGCCAGCGCGCAGGCCTCCACCGCTTCGCGGGTGGGCTGGGTCTCGAAGAAGAGCACGTCCACCCCGCCCTTGTCGAGCGCATGCGCCTGCTCGCGCAGCACCGCCGGGATGTCTACCGTGCGCCCGCCCTCGGGCTGCACCGGGCCGATGCTGCCGGCGACGTAGACGGGCCGACCCGCTTCCTCGCCCGCGGCGCGGGCCAGGTGCGCGGCGGCCATGTTGATGGCTTCCATCTGGTCGCCCAGGCCGTAGCTCACCAGGGCGACGCGGTTGGCGCCGAAGGAGTTGGTCGTGAGCACGTCCACGCCGGCCTCGAGGTAGCTGTCGTGAATCCGGCGCACCAGGTCCGGATTCGAGAGGCAGAGCTCGTCGAAGCAGCGGTTGGTGAAGACGTTGGCGCGGTAGATCTCGGTCCCCATCGCCCCGTCAAAGGTGAGTACGCCATTCTTCAATGCTTCCTGGAACGGCACGGTGGTCTCGGCAGTCGCGGTCACGTGGGTCTCCTTCGCTTTCGATTTGTCCCGTTGTTTTGCAGAGGAATGCAACATGCCGGACCCCCTTCGCGCAGTGTCCGGCGGGGCCGCAACCGCGGCGCACCGCCGCACAGCCACCGGTCAACCGCGTCCGCCCGCACCCGTTCCGCACGGTGGGCGATGTGTTCCGACAGTGTGCAACCCCCTGCTGTACAGTTCCCAATCGTAATACTTTTTCGCCTGTTTTCGTCCTGCTGGAGCCAAATTCGTTCGACATCACTGTTATTATCGTATAATATGGGCTCGATCAAGCGGAAATGCTGGTTTCTGCCCCGCATCCCACAACCCCGCCACCGGCTCAACCACCCGTTGAGCCGCCGCATCGGCGCCCGGGACCGAACCTGCGGGTTGCGTGGAGAAAGGAATCTGCTATAACCGGTTGCCGGAACGCGCATTAGCGGGCCCCCACCCGGTGCGGCCGCGAATCGCCGGACCGGATTGCACCCGGATCAGCGGGAGACACGACCATGGCAACGGATCGGGCGCCCAAGCCCGCGGCGGCGGCGACGCTGGCCGAGCAGATCTGCCTGGAGGTGCAGCAGCGCGGTCTGCGCGAGGGGGACGTGCTCACCACCGAGGCCGAACTGATGGAGCGCTACGGGGTTTCGCGCTCCATTGTCCGCGAGGCGGTGAGCCGCCTGCGCGCGCTGGGGATTCTCCACACCCGCCAGCGCAAGGGGCTGGTGGTGGGCCGGGCCAACCCGGTCGCCATCCTGCGGCTGGCGTTCCCCTTCACCGGCACCGATCCGGCCGATCTGCAGCGCGTGGCGCAGATGCGGTACGCCCTGGAGCTCGGCGCGGTCGACCTGGCCGTCCACCACGGCACCCCGGCGCAGCACGAGCGCCTCTCCACCATGGCCGAGGAGTACGCCTACGCGGTCCGGACCGAGGCGCCGACGCTGACGATGACCTTTTTCGACGCCCTCTTCCACGGGCTCATCCTGGAGATGTCAGGCAACGATCTGCTGGCCGGAATGCACTGCGTCCTGGAGGAGCACTTCCGCATCTGGACCGAGGAGCACGGCCGGCGCAGCGCCCGGCTGGGACCGGATGAGCGACGGCGGCGCGGTGAGCGGAGCATCTGGGAGCACCGCCTGATTGCCGACGCCTTCGCCCGCCGCGACGCCGAGCAGGCGCGCGCCTTTCTCCGCGAACACCTGCGCGAATGGAGCGCCGCCGCGGATCCGTCCACCGAACCGGCCTGAGGCAGACGCCGCATGCTCCGCTACCTTCTTCTGATCGTGGGCGTCTTCGCCTGCTCGACGGCGGTCATCTGGATCAAGCTCTCGACGGTTCACCCGGTGCTGCTGGCGGGGCTGCGGTGCCTGGTGGCCGCGGCGGTCCTGAGCCCGCTCACGGTGCGGGCGGCGCGGCGGCACCGGGCGACGCTCACCCGGCGGGACGCGCTCCGGTGCGTGGTGCCGGGGCTGATCCTCTCCGTCCACTTCGTCACCTGGAACCTGGGCGCGCGCATGACGCTGGCGGCGAACGCGAGCCTCATCGTCAACCTGGTGCCGGTGGTGCTGCCGTTCTTCCTCTTCGCCGTCTTCCGCGAACGCCTGACGCGCGCGGAGCTGGCCGGGACGGCGCTGGCGCTGGTGGGGGTGCTGGGGATGACGGCCGCGGACTTCCGGATCGACCGCACGCACTTCCTGGGCGACTGCGTCTGCTTCGGCTCAATGCTCTTCTTCTGCGTCTACCTCATCCTGGCGCGGCGGAACCGCGATGTGCCGAGCCTCTGGCTGTACGTGCCGCCGCTCTACCTGGTTTCGGGGCTGGCGAGCACGGCGGCGGCGCTCTTCTGGTTCGACGCGGGCGGGGCGTTCTTCGGCGCGGACGGGACCGTGGCCGGGCGGGAGGTGCTCCTGGTCCTGGCGCTCGGGTGCATCCCCACGGTGGTGGGGCACACCATTCTCAATGTCTCGATGCGGCACATCCGCGGCCAGGTGGTGGCGGTCACCAACCTGGCGCAGTGCCTCTTCGCGGCGGGACTGGCGTTCCTGGCGCTGGCGGAGACGCCGCACCTCTCGTTCTACCTCGCCGCGGCGCTCCTCCTCGCCGGCATCGTCACCGCCCTCCACGCCGACCGGCGCGCCGGCAAACAACCGACGCTGCCGGCCGCGCAAGGCGATCGGGGCACAGGCAGTACGGATACGCCCTGAACGCATGCATCGCCAGACCATGAAGAGGCGGGCATGGCGAACGCCCCCGCCCTACGCCCCCTGCAGGCGGCGCCAGAGGGCGACGGCGCCGTCTTCGTTCGTGTTGCAGTCGAAGAGGAGCCCGCGGCCGGTCCCCTGCGTGTAACCCTGCACGCGGCGGAAGTAGGCCTCCAGCGGCTCGTCGGCCTGGCGGGGGATGCCGCCCTTGTAGGTCTTGCCGCGGGCGAGGCAGTCGGCGACGACCTGCTCCATGTCGTGCATCTCGGGGTTGCCGAAGTTGAAGGCATAGCACTCCGGCAGGTCGTCCAGGACGGCGCGGTAGAGGTGTTCGTTCTTCCCGCAGTAGTGGATCCAGCCCCCGCCGAAGGCCTGGAGCAGCCGGCGCGTGTACGGCACGCACCAGGTGGCCACCTGCTCTTCGTTGAGGAGCGTCACCGTGTCCTCGCACACCCGCACGCCCCCGCGCATCGCGAAGTTGCCGTGCCGGCCGCCGTCGGGGCGCTCGCCGGTGGCGTCCTTGTAGGCGCGGGTGAGGCGGATGATCATGCGCGTGCAGTTGTCCAGCAGTTGGTGAACGCGCTCCGGCTCGTCGTACATTGCATAGAAGATGTCGTCGCCCACCACCAGGTGCGCCACGTCGAAGGGGCTCTGCGTGTCGAAGCAGAAGGGGGTGATGCCGCTGCCGGCCAGGTGCTCGGCCAGGGTGCGCGAGCGCGCAATGGCGGTCTCGCACACCGTCCCGAGCGGACAGGTGTCGGCGTCGAAGTCGTCAAGCGCCTCCAGGGCCACGTGCCCGGTGACCCAGGGCATCTTGTCATCGAAGTGTTCGTAGGTGACGCCGAACGGCGTGGCCGCGATGCCGACGCCCAGGTTGGCGCGGATGGAGGGCGTCGCGTCGCTGCCGCCGTTCATGGCGCACGCGGCGCCGCGCAGTCCGTTGAGGAGCGTAATCTCGTCGCTGCCCCACTCCTCGCCGATGCCGCGCCCGGCCGGGAGCCCGGCCTCCTGCTCCGGGGTCAGCGTCCCGCCGCCGAAGATGGGCAGCGTGTCGCTCCGGCACTCCTGCACCGTCAGGTGCAGCGCTTCGCGGCGGGCCATCTCGTCCGGGTCCACGCCGGCCAGGGCAACGAGGTCGTCGACGTGCAGGGTCGCGGTCATGGGGGCATCTCCTCGATAACAGGACTTTCGTGAGACTTCAACGAACAGCCGACACTTGCCAAACTCCGCCTCTACTTCTATAATCGCCCCTTGAGGGCGGTTTTGCAACGGGACTTGCGTGACAATACCTGGAGAATGGTGATGCCGGCGTCGCGTCCCTGGTTCGGCTACTGGCGGGCGGCCAAGGCCCCCGGCGTGGCGCTGCCGCTGGGGGCGCGGTCGGTGGGCCGCGCGCGGGTGACCCCCGGCTGGACCCACGGCAAGGGCCAGATCCACTGGGTCAACCTCTACTGGGGTGCGGAGGGGGAGGCGCGCTTTCTGGTCGACGACGCGGTCTGCGTCGTGCGGGCGGGGGAGCTCACCATGCACCCCCCCGAGAGCCGCATCGACGGCATCCCCAACGAGGGCCGGGGCGCCTACCGCTGGTGCACCGCCGACGGGCCGCTGGCCTTCCAGGTGGTCCGCGCCTTCGGGATTGCGCCCTGCGAACCGGTGGCGGCCGGCCCGTGTCCGCACGACCTTTTCGACGCCCTCGAACGCGACATCCGCGACGTGAGCGCCGCCGCCGAGATGCGCGCAAGCGCCACCCTCTACCGCCTCCTCGCCCTCGCGGCCGAACGCGCCGCCGCGGCCGCGCCCGAGCGCGCGCTCGACCCCGAGGTGGATGCCGCGCTCCGCCTCCTGGAGGAACAGCACGCCGATCCCACCCTCACCGTCGACCGCATCGCCCGCGAAACCGGCGTCCACCGCTCGCGGCTCAGCCGGCGCTTCCGCGAACAGGTGGGCCTGCCGCCGTCGACCTACCTGCAGCGGCTGCGCCTGCAGAAGGCGCTGACGCTCCTGCGCGACCCCGCCCTCAGCATCGCCGAGGCGGCCTACGCCTCCGGCTTCGCCGAC
>CAZKKD010000267.1:0-6094 GCA_964553265.1 uncultured Planctomycetales bacterium
CGATGCTGGAGGTGTCGGTCTCCGACACCGGCATGGGCATCGCCCCCGAAGACGTGCACAAGGTCTTCTCGAAATTCGAACAGATCGAAAAGATCGATCACCATTCCGTCGGCACCGGCTTGGGCATGCCCATCGTCAAGCAGATCATCGAGGAGGGGCATGCCGGAACGATCTGGCTGGAGAGCGAGGTCAACGTGGGCACAACCTTCTTCTTCCGGCTGCCGGTGCGGTGACCATCCCGAGCCCTGCAAGGAGTTCTTCCATGCGCCGTGTTCCGTTTGCGTTCGCACTTGTCGCAATTCTCTTCATTTCGGCCGGATGTTTCGGCCCCGACTTCGAGGCCCTCTCCCCCGGCCAGGGCAGCGAATACGACGACGAGATCCGGGGCGAGGCGCCCACCGGGTCCTGGCACTGGGTGCGCGGGCGCGTGCAGGGCGACGTTGACGGTCTGCGCGATCCGGCCGGGCATGTCCATGCCGAGGAGGTCCTGCTCGTCACACGCCACAGCGGTGAACGCAAGGCCCCGGGACCGATCGAATCGGCCTGGCTCGTGGTCTGCCGCATCCATCCGGATTCCGAGGATCGCGAACCGCTGGCCCGGTATCCCCTCTACGGTCCCCAGGCCGACGGCGTCCCCGCCACGCCCGAGTCCACGCTCTTCGTCTGGAATGAGGCGCCGCTCGAGGACGGCACCATCGAACTGACCGACCTCGACGGAGACGGCGTCCTGGAGATCCTCGCCCGCCTCTGGCGGCCCGCACCGGAAGGCGTTGCCGTTCTCCATCGAGCGTTTTCGTACCGTGCGGACGGCACCCTCTTCCCCTTCTTCGCCTGCGCCGCGGTGCAGCCGGCCAACGGTCTCCAGCGCGGCGACATCGACAAGGACGGGGTGGACGAGCTCATCGTCGAGACGGCCATCCTCCCGCCCCGCCCGGAAGACGCCCCGCGCGCCCGCCCGGCCTGGCCCTGCATCTACACCAGCAGCGAGGACGGACAGTATCGCCAGGACAACGCAAAGTTCGGCAACCACTACGACACGGTCCTCACCCGGCTCTATGAGGACCTGGAGATGGACCGCCTCCTCGGGAGCGCAGAGACCGCACCTGTCCACACCTACTATATTGGTCTCGTCTACGCGTACCGGCAGGAGACGGCGATGGCACGCCTCTTTCTGCAGCGGGCGGCCGAGGCTCCGGGCAATGTCGGCTCCGTGGCACGCCAGGCCCTCTCGGGGCTGGAGCCACCGCCCGCAGAAAGCAGCATTCCACGCGCACCGGACCTGCACTGAGCCCGAGGCCGACGGTGGACCCGGAAGGGGCACGACGCCGCTTCTGCCCCGGCAGACCGGCGTTGCAGGGAGTCAGGAAAAGCCGTCAGTCGCTGCAGGCGGTGAGGGGTTTCAGGAGCGCCCGCTTCTGGTCCGGGTCGAACTCGACAATGTGCCAGAACTGCTGCAGGTACTGCACCAGCCGATACTGGTCCACCGTCGGCGGCACCGTCGTGAAGACGATCTCCATGCCCTGTGGACCGTCCGGGAGGCGGCACTCCGCTCGCCGCTCGACCTCGTCCGGCATGATGTCGTCTTCCGCCTCGGGGTGGAGGGTATGGCGCACCAGCCAGCGGAGAAAGCTGTCGTCGTAGAACGGGATGCGCTCACGGATGCGGGCGAAAATCTCCCGGTCCGCAATCCGCTCGGCCGCCATCTGGTCGACCGCACGGAAGACGGCGCGCAGGTCCGACAGCTTGAGGTGTACCTGCTTGTCAGGCTGATCCACCCGGTTCCCTTCCTTCCCATCCCGAGTGCGCCGAGGCGGACCGCCCTCGCCGCAGCAGCAGTTGGAAGCGTGCGAGCCCCTGCAGCGCGGCAAGATCCCGATCCCGGCGCATGTGCTCGGGGTCACGATACCCCAGGTCCCAGGCCCGCTCCAGCGCGTCGAGCGCTTCGTTCACCTGCCCGGTGAGCGCGTGGCTGCAGGCAAGATTGTAAACCGCAACGGGATCGCCAGTGTCGAGGCGGCAGATCCGGCGATCAATGGCCAGGCCGTCCTCGAAATAGCCGAGCTCCGTGTACGCGTGTGCCAGCGGACGCAAAGCGTCCAGCATGTCGGGACGACGGGAGAGGATGCCCTCGAAGAAGGCGACCTCGAACGTCAACGCGTCCCGCGTTTCGGCATCCAGTTCCCCGGCGCGAACCGCATCTTGCGGGCCCTGTGGCATGGCGACTCCTTGCCTTCGCTTTCATGCTGCGTCGTTCCTGTCGGAAGTGTACGTCCGGCATCTCGGCATGTCAAGCCGCGCGGCAGCATCCGCGTACAGCGCTACATGCGCTCGAACGGATGGAACAGCCGCTGGTACTCTTCCTGCGCGAAGCGATCGGTCATTCCGGCAATGTAATCGGCCACCGTCCGCTCCAGCCCCCAGCGGTCGATCTCGCCGCGCATTCGAGCGGGCAGCATATGCGGATCGTTGGCGTAGAGTTCGAACATCTCCCGCAGAAAGCGCTGCGCCTTGTTGGCCATCCGGCGGACCGCGTAATGGTTGTACAGGTTGGCCTGGAGAAAGGTTTCCAGTTCGTCCTTCATGGCCGTCAGTTCCGCACCGGTGCCGACCAGGCGCGCGGGATGCCGCCGGACGTCGTCCAGGCTCCCGATCCCCGCCTCGTCGAGGCGCCGGCGGCTCTCCTCGATGACGTCGGTGGCTTCGAGATTGATGAGCCGGCGGATGGTCTGGGACCACCGCAGCCGACGCGGCAACCCTTCCGCCTCCGGCGTCATGGCCCGCTTCCAGATGGCGAGCTTGCGCACCTCCTCTTCGTCGAGGAGGCCGCTGCTCAGGCCGTCGTCGAGGTCGTGGTTGTCGTAGGCAATCTCGTCGGCCACCTCCACGAGCTGCGCTTCCAGCGTGGGGCGTTCGTCTTCGGGAAAGCCTTCCCGGGCGCGCGGAAAATCGTGCCGGGTGCTGTGCGAGGCAAAGCCTTCCCGGACCTCGTAACTCAGGTTGAGCCCCGGAAAGTCCGGGTAGCGCGATTCCAGGTGGTCCACGACGCGCAGCCCCTGCGCGTTGTGCTCGAAGCCGCCGAACTCCGCCATCAGTCCGTTCAGCGCATCTTCCCCCGAATGACCGAACGGGGTATGCCCCAGGTCGTGCGCCAGCGCAATCGCTTCGGTCAGGTCCTCGTTCAGGTGCAGCGCGCGCGCCAGGGTCCGCCCGATCTGTGCGACCTCCAGCGTGTGCGTCAGGCGCGTGCGGTAGTGGTCGCCCTCGTGGTTGACAAAGACCTGCGTCTTGTACTCCAGCCGCCGGAAGGCCGTGGAGTGGATGATCCGGTCGCGATCCCGCTGGTAAATCGATCGGTACGGATGTTCCGGCTCGCCGTGGACGCGTCCCCGCGAGGTGCAACCGCGCGCGGCCCAGCTCGCCAGGTGCGCCTCCCAGATGTCCCCCTGCACCGGGGGGTCGGCGGTCTTGTCCATGCGTCACCTCCACTCCCATGCCTGTGGAACGCGGGTTCAGGGGGTACACCCGCGCGATGCGAAGAGGGGCAGAAGGTTCTCGTAGAGATCCGTCAGCGACTGACTCATCACCTTGACGCCCCCCAGCGTCGGCATGAAGTTGGTGTCGCCGTCCCAGCGCGGCACGATGTGCATGTGCAGGTGATCCGTTACGCCAGCCCCGGAGCAGCGACCCTGGTTGATGCCAATGTTGAAGCCGTGCGGCTGCATCGCTTCGGCGAGCACGCCTTTGCTGAGGACCAGCAGGCGCCACATCTCCGTCGCGGTTTCGGTCGCGACTTCTTCGATCACGCCCCGGTGCACATTGCACGCAATCATCAGGTGCCCGGTATTGTACGGATAGCGATTCATGATGATAAACGCGTTTTCGCTTCGGCCGAGAACGAGGAGGCCCTTCGGATCGTCCGCCTTCGCGGCCGCGCAGAGAAAGCACCCGTCGCCGCCGGGCGCATCGTCCTTCAGCCCCGCCACGTAACTGCTGCGCCAGGGCGCCCAGAGCCGTTCCATGCGTTCTCCTCAGCGCTTTCGGCGCCATTCCCGGACACTCACACCGTCAACCGGAGCGCTTTCGACGGGGATGAGCAGCCGCTGCCCGACCATGATGAGATCGCCCTTGCCCAGATGATTGGCCCGGATGATCGCCGCCGGTTCCACCGCGTACTGCCGCCCGATGGCGCTGATGGTCTCGCCCTTCTGCACCACGTGGTACCGTCCCGACGGCGCCTCCGGCAACGCCAGGGCTTCCGCGGCTTCCGGTGCCGGGCGTTCGTTCCGCCGAAACCAGCTCGCCGGCGACCAGAGCGAGCACCCGCCGGTGACGGTCAGCAGGCCGGCCAGGAGCAACCCAGGCAACACCCCGTGCTTTCGCATCTCGCCCCTCCGGCCGAACCCCAAGACGTCCGGACCCCGCCACGCCGACGGGGCCGCATCCGATCGTAGTTGGCGGAAGGGCAGAATCAAGCGGAAACGCCTTTGCCCCGGCGCCGGGGGGGCTGCCGCGGTCCACTTTCAGGGAGCAGGGGTCTGCGGCAGCAGCTTTGCGGCCAGAAAGACATGCTCCCGGCGGGGCGGCTCCCCGCGCAGGAGCGTCTCCAGCATCTCTCCCATCGCGTCGGCCCCGTCGTTCGGGTCCAGTTCCAGGCGCGCCACCGGGACGCCGCCGGAGCGATCATTCCCCCGGTTGGCATGCGCGACGATGGCCAGGTCGTCCGGGACCACCACCCGCTGCATCGCCAGCGCATAGACCAGGTCATGGAGCAGCAAATCGTCGAGAATCAGCAAGCTGTCCGGGCGCTCGCCCGAGCGGTTCCAGAGCGCGTCGAACGCCGCCGAAGGCGCGTCGGGCGCAAACATGTCGACGTCGGGCCGGAGCCATTCGTCCCGCATGCCGAGGCCGAGCTCGCGCACCTCTTCCAGAAAGGCTTCCCGCACTCCCGGCCGGGCCATTGCAAGGTGACGCCACCAGAGGAGCGCCGGCCGGCGGCGTCCCAGCGAGGCCAGGTGCCGGAGGCCCTGCCGCACCATGCCTTCATAGTCCACCTGGACGCTGTAGGGATAGCGCGGGTGCTGCCCGAGAACGGGGATGCCCTTCCCGGCCAGCGAGAGGTGCCAGTTCTGCTCGGGTGCGGTCACGACCGCGACGACTGCCGAGACGCTGTCGGTCTCCAGCGCCCGGATGAATTCCGGACAACTGGGCGTCTGCGGAAACGGCATCCCGTAGGTCGTGGAGCCCATGTACAGACGCGCATCCAGGCCAGCGGCCTCGAGGCGCGCAATCAACCGGTAGGAGAGGGTCACGTGCCAGAAGCTGGCCGCCGGATCGCCAAAGAACAGCTCGCTGAACACCGCCACGTGCCGGGCCTTCGCCGCTTCCTTCCGGACCCACGCGGTCTGCCCCTCCCTCCGCTCGATCAGGCCCTGGTGCGCCAGCACATCGAACGCTTCTTCAATGACAAAGCGCCCGGTTTCGAACCGGTCGGCCAGTTCCTGGCAACTCGGCAGGCGGTCGCCCGGAGTCGCACTGGACTCGATCTCTTCCCGCAAGGTCTCGGCGATCTGCAGATAGCGCGGAAGACGCCGGTAGACCCGCCGGGAGGACTTGTTTCTTTCCGTGCCCATGTGTTCGCGCTTTGCCCTGTCGAGGTGATGGCCAGGCCGGAACGCTCACCGGCCTCGCCCGCTTCCCTGCTTCACTGCCCAGTCTGTCGACGCATCAGGCCTCGTTGTCTTCTTCCTCGTCGGCGCCCCGCGCTCCCCGTCGTCCGGGGCGGAAGCGGCGCGCATCGATCCCGTACTTCTGGACGCGCAAGCCCATGATGCGTTCGGTGATCCCCAACGAGCGCGCCGCCTTCGCCCGGTTGCCGCGGGCCTGCTTCAGCGCGTCGATAAGAATGTCCCGTTCGTAACTGCCCAGCATCTCCGTCAGTGTCCCCTCGACGCGGGTGTCCGATTGTTCGGCCGTCTGCAGCGTCGGAGGCAGATGATGCCCGTGGACCACCCCGTCGGTGGAGAGGAGCACCGCACGTTCGATGCAGTTTTCCAGTTCGCGCACATTGCCCGGCCAGTGGTAGGCGGTGAGCATA
>CAZKKD010000268.1:0-6071 GCA_964553265.1 uncultured Planctomycetales bacterium
CCGCCGCTCATCAGCTTCCGCGGGTTTGCGGGGGTGGTCCTGTCGTCGCTGGTCATCATCATCATCATGCGCAAGTTCGAAGTGGAGCTGAAGGTGCTGCAGGGGCTGACCTCTACGGTCCACGCCGCGGACGTCTCGCGCTTCAGCACGGTGATGGCCGCGATGAGCATGGGCATCTCCACCATGCGGCGCCGACCGGTCCGGACGGCGCTGACCGCGCTGACCATCATTCTGCTGACCTTCACCATTCTGTGCTTCGCTTCGTTCGACACCCAGCTCGGCGTCATGCGCATGTTCGGGGGGCTGCCACCCCAGTACACCGGGGTCTTCGTCAATGACGTCAACTGGTCGGAGTTCGACGACGAGGTGCTGCATGTCGTCGAGGGTCGATGGGGCGATCAGAACCTTGTCTGTCCCCGCTACTGGGTCTCGCCCCGGCCGGAAAACGAACTCGGCGTGCTCGCGTCGCGGGGGGACGGGACGCGTCCGCTTCTGCTGCGCGGCCTGCTGGGATTGCGTCCGGAGGAACTGGAGCGACGCGAAGACCTGGCGCAGGTTATCGCGCCGGAGGCGCTGCGGGACGGCGGTGTCCTCTTCACCCGGGCGGTGACCGAGGGCCTGGGCCTCTCCCCCGGAACCGAAGTGCTGCTCGGGGGGCTGCGCCTGCGGGTCGGAAAACCGCTGGAAGCGGTTGACCTCGGCGCGCTTCAGGACATGCATGGCGAAAGTATCCTGCCGGTCGACTTCATGGACGACGCGGAAGAGGGCAAGAAGGCGGCTGCCGAAGCCAGTGCCGAGTCCGCCCTCATGATGGAAACCTCGTTCACCTACCTGCCGGTGGACGCGATCGCGGTCGTCTCCGCGGAGACCGCAAAGCGTCTGCACGCCAGCCTTCATGCCGTGGCCGTCTACACGGACAACCGCACGCAGGCGGTGACGCTGGCCGAGGACCTTGCCCGGATCCAACCCTTCCCGGTAAGCGCAACACGGGAGGACGGCGTGTATGTCCACGCGCTCGGCCCGGTGCTGGCCGCGAGCGGGGTCAAGGATCTCTTCTTCCCGATTCTCCTCGGCGGCCTGGTGGTCTTCGGGACGATGCTCGGTTCGGTTACCGACCGGGAACGCGAGATCTACACCTTCAGCGCGCTCGGCCTGGCGCCGCCGCATGTTGCGAGTCTGTTCTTCGCCGAAGCGCTGGTCTACTCGGTCATTGGCGGCTTGGGCGGCTACCTGCTTGCGCAGAGCTCGCTGGAGGTGCTGTCGCGCCTCGCCGTCTACGGGTGGGTGGACGTGCCGGAAATGAACTACAGCTCCACGAATGCCATCATCACCATTCTCATCGTCATGCTCACGGTCCTGATTTCCGCTATCTACCCGGCGATCAAGGCATCCCGAAGCGCCAACCCGGGCATTCTCCGGACCTGGCGTCTACCAGCGCCGGAAGGCAACGCATTCAACATCGCGTTCCCGTTCACCGTCTCGGAGTACGACATCACGGGTGTCGTCAGCTTTCTCAAGGAGCATTTCGACAATTTCCAGGACGTCGGCCTCGGGGACTTCATGGCGCGGGGCACCAAGCTGATCCGGACCGAGGACGGCATGGTGGGACTCGAAGCGGACCTGGCGCTCGCACCGTTCGACCTCGGCGTGGGCGAGCACTTTGTCCTGCGGAGCCGGCCGAGCGATATCCCCGGGATTGACGAGGTCCACATCCAGTTGGTGCGGACCTCGGGACAGCCGCGCGACTGGACGCGCCTCAACAAGACCTTGCTGGACGACCTGCGGCGCCAGTTCCTCATCTGGCGCTCGCTGCCGCACGAAACGATGGAGATCTACCGTCAGCGGACCCTCACCACCCTGGGCGGGACCGAAGAGCGTGCCGAATCGACGGCCGAGAGCGGAGCGGACGCCTAAGCCATGGCTGAAAAACTCGACAAGGAAATCCAGGAATTCCGGGACTTGATGACGGTTCCGTCCGAGTTCAAGGACGGGTTCAACATCACCTCCCTGCTGGGAGCCGTTTTTCTCGGTCTCCTGATGGTGCCCGGCGCCATCTACATGGGGCTCCTGGCGGGCACGGGCATCGGCCCCGCCGCGCAGTGGGTGACGGTCATCCTCTTCATCGAGGTGGCCAAGCGCGCCCACCGGCATCTGAATCGCTCGGAAGTCTTCGTCCTCTTCTTCATGGCGGGGGCGATGATGAGCGGCATGGGCATGAACATGCACGCGAACGTGCCGCACGGGCTTCTGTGGCAGCAGTTCTATGTCCGCAGTGACGCCGCCCTGGCCGCCGGCATTACAGAAGAGGTTCCGCACTGGTGGGCGCCTCCCGTCGACTCGGAGGTCTACGGTCTGCGCACGTTCTTCCACTGGGACTGGCTGCCTGCCATCGGACTGGCCCTCTTCGTCACCTTCTTCGGCCAGCTCGAAAACACGATCCTCAGCTACGGGCTCTTCCGGCTCGCGAGCGACATCGAAAAACTGCCGTTCCCCATGGCGCCCATCGGTGCGCAGGGCATCATTGCGCTCGCCCAGGACAACGACGCGAAGCAGAACGCCTCCGACGAGGACAACTGGCGATGGCGGGTCTTCTCCATCGGCGGGGCTCTGGGGCTGGGCTTCGGGGCGATCTATCTGCTATTGCCAACCCTGACGGGCGCCCTGACCGGGACGCCAATCCAGATCTTCCCCATCCCGTTTTCGGACTTCACGTCCAAGACGCAGGATGTTCTGCCCGCGGTGGCGACCGGGTTTGTCTGGGACCTCGGCATTCTCATCACCGGCATGGTGATGCCGTTCTTCGCGATGCTGGGCAGCTTCATCGGCCTCATCATCACCTTTGTGCTCAATCCCCTGCTGTACGAATTCGATATTCTGAGCAACTGGACGCGTGGCGACGATACGGTGACCACCATCTTCAAGAACAACATCGACTTCTACTTCAGCTTCCAGATCGGCGTTGCGCTCGCCATTGCGATTGCCGGAATCTACAAGGTCGTTGTGAGCCTGAGGAATCGGAAGGCCGAGTTGGCTGAGCGGGGTGGCGTCGAGCGGCCGCCCTCGGTTCCCGAAGGCCGCGGGGACATCCCGACCTGGCTCATTCTCACCTGTTACTTCTCCATTACGACGCTGTACATTCTTCTCTCGGGCTGGCTGATCGGCTGGCATCCGGGGATCATGGTGGTGCTCTTCTTCCTCGGCTTCGTCTATACCCCGCTCATCAGTTTTGTCACGGCGCGGCTGGAGGGCATGGTGGGGCAGGCGGTCGAGATTCCCTTCATTCGCGAAGCCTGTCTCATCTTCAGCGGATACCAGGGGGTCGCGTGCTGGTTCCTGCCGCTGCCGAAGGCGAACTACGGCATGATGACTGTCTTCTACCGGCAGTGCGAGCTGACCGGCACCAAGTTCACCAGCATCTGGAAGACGAAGATCATTCTCTACCCGATCGTCATTCTCTTCTCGATTGTCTTCATGAACTTCATCTGGGGCCTGGCCGAGGTGCCGTCGAACGTCTATCCGTTCGCGCAGCTCATGTGGCCGCTCAAGGCGAAGAATGCGAGCATCATGTACTCCGCCACGATGGGCGGATACTCGATGTTTGAAGAGGCCTTCAACGGCTACTATCTCATCACCGGCGCAGTGGTGGGTGTGATCCTCTTCGCCGTGCTGGCCAACATCGGCGCGCCGGTGATGCTGACCTACGGCGTGGTGCGCGGACTCAACCAGTCGATGCCGCACGTCTACATCCCGCAGTTCTGCGGGGCGCTTCTCGGGAAGTTTTACTTCCAGCGGAAGCTGGGCGTAAAATGGCGGCAATACATCCCGGTCGTCGCGGCGGGCTATGCCTGCGGGGCCGGTCTGGTCACCACCCTCGGCGTGGGGATAACCTTCCTCAGCAAGGCGGTGGTGCAGATGCCGTTCTGACCGCCGGACGGGAGTCACGAGCCTGATGGCGGCCGGCGGGACGGCGCTCGAGGACGAACTCTGGATCTGGCGAGGCCTGCGGTTCCGGGTCCCGAGCGACTGGGAGATGCTGCAGTTCAGCCGCAATCCGGACGAAGGGCGGTGCGCGTTCGCCGACCGGTACATGTTCCGACTGGAGCTGAACTGGCGAAAGGTGGACGGACCGCCGGACTTTCGCCGGATGCTGGACGACTACCAGGCGAAGCTGAAGGACGATGAGGATATCTCCGGCGTCGGCCGGAAGCAGGCGGAGGGCTGGCCCGGCGTCGAGGCCCGCATCCGCGGGCGACAGACAACGCGGTTCGGGCGCTACCTGACCACGCCGTCGTGCCTGGTGGAGCTGGTCTTTCTCTGGCCGGACGCGGAGGACGGGAGCCTGACGCGACGGGTCCTGGGGAGCTTCGAGGCCGAAGCGCCACGGACCGACGGCCGGCAGCGTTGGCGCGCCTTCGGGATGGACATGCTGGCGAGTGGGGGACTGCCGCTGGCCGAGTGCAAGACGGCGCCGGGACTTGCCGAACTCTGCTTTGGAGACGAAGACAGCCACGTGCGCGAACGCTTTGCCCGCCGTGGCATGGTCAAGGAGTGGTTGGCCGGAACGGTGGACGAGTGGGTACGGCACCACGGCCCGAAGCGCAACGTGCTCGAGCGCCCCGTACGCCAGGAACACGGCCACCGCGTCGTGGAACTCCACGGCGACGAACGGGCGCCCTGGCTGCGCGGGTACTTCGGACGCCGCCGGCACGAGGACGTGGCCGGCTGGATCTGCCCCGAGGACGGACGGCTGTACAGCGTCCGCCTGGAGCGGCGCGGCAGCGCGGACGCCTTTGCGCTCGACCCGCCGGCCGCACGGCTCGGCTGCTGTGCCGAGCGGGGGGTGGTGACATGAGCGCCGAGCAGGGCGCCGGCCGCCTGCCCGGCGACGACACGGCGTCCTGGAGCGCCATGCTGCGGGTGAAGCCGGTCCGCAACCAGGGCGCGCGACTGGAGGAGGTGGGCGACACGCTGCGGATCTTCGTGCATCGGGCGTATCCGTGGTGGTATGTGCCGCCCCTGTCCTGGATTTTCGCCATGCGTCCGGAGCGGGTCCTCGCGCTCGACCGGATCGGAACGCAGCTTTTTCGCTGGTGTGACGGCGAACAGACGGTCGAGGAACTCATCGACCGCTTGAGCGAGGAGCAGGGCCTCAGCTTTCACGAAGCCCGCAGCGCGGCGACGGGGTACCTGCGGGAGTTGGTTCTGCGCGGCGCCCTGGTCGGAACCGCGCCGAAGGAAGAGACGGCCGGCCGCACCGAAGAGAGCAGCACATAGGATCCGACGCACGTCCGGATCCGCACGACACCACGGTGACCGGCGACAGGAGGTTACGATGACGGCCCAGACCCGCGAGGCAACACCGGAAACCGCGTCCGACGACCGGCGCGTCATCATCCGGACCATCCACCTCAAGAAGCAGTACGTCAAGAAGGGCGTCGTGACCGAGGCCCTGCGTGGGGTGGATATCGAGATCTACACCGGCGAGTTCATTTCCGTGATGGGCCCGTCCGGCTCCGGCAAGTCCACCTTCTTCAACATGATCGGCGGTCTCGACAGCCCGTCCAGCGGACGCGTCTTCATCGACGAGGTGGATGTCGCCCAACTGACGGCGGAGGAGCTGGCGTTCCTCCGTTGCCGCAAGATCGGCTACATCTTCCAGAGCTACAACCTGATTCAGTACATGACCGCGCTCGAGAACGTGACCACGCCGATGACCTTCGGCGGCGTGCTGCCCGACGAGGCGCGTGAACGCGGGATGCACCTCCTGGACATTGTCGGGCTCAAGGACCGCTGGCACCACCGGCCGATCGAGATGTCGGGCGGCCAGCAGCAGCGCGTGGCGATTGCCCGGTCGATGGCGAACGCGCCGAGCGTGCTTCTCTGCGACGAACCGACGGGAAACCTCGACCTCAATACGGGTCAGGAGATTCTGCAGATTCTCCAGCGCCTCAACCAGGAAGAGGGGGTAACGGTGATCTGCGCGACGCACGACCACCGGATGCTGAACATCTGTGACCGGCTGGTCTGGATTCGGGACGGCATGGTCGACCGCGTGGCGCGACGCGACGAGG
>CAZKKD010000269.1:0-6064 GCA_964553265.1 uncultured Planctomycetales bacterium
GAGCCCCAACTGCAGCCGCTCGTGCGCGCCCAGCGGGCGCTGCCGCTCCTCCGCCAGGCTCCGCCGCAACCGCACCGCATGCGCGATCATGGTCCCGACAATGGTGAGGAGGCGCAGATCCTCGTCCAGCGCGACCCCGTCCGCGTAGAGGCGGTCCGCTGAGAGCGCACCGAACACCTCGTTTTCGGCTTTGATCGGCACGCAGATAAACGAGATGTCCGAACGCTTCAGCTTTTCCCGGCGCGCACCGGTACGGTCCAGAAACAGCGGTTCCTTGCTGACCCGCGGCACCACGGCCGGCTTGCCGGTGGAGACCACCTGTCCGGTGACGCCCTCGCCGGTGCGATAGCGGCCGCGCTCCTGTTCCGTCCGCGAGAGCCCATGTGCGCCCTCGATCTGGATCTCGCCGGTCTCCCGGTTCACGAGGAGCAGCGTCCCGTGCATCATCCCCATGTGCTCGGCCAGCGCGTCCAGCACCGGGCCGACCACGTCACGGAGATCAAGACTGCGCTCCAGGAGGCAGCTCACCTCGTAGAGCAGCGAGAGTTCCTTCGTCTCACGGCGCACCGCAAGATCACTGCCGGCGTTCGACATCGTTGCCCTCCGGACTTTCGACCGCAATAACACACATAGCTGCATCGCAACGACAGAAACCCTACATCCCTGTAGGCTGGAACGCAAGTTCTAACGGAACGGAAATAGTAAGGCAACAAGCCGGTCAGGAGCGCGGTTCTCCTCCGGCCGCGTCCCGGGCCAGCGCCACCAGGCGTGCAGGCAGCCCCGGAACGGCTGCGAAATGCAGATGGAGGTACCCGGCCAGGACCCGGCCCGCCTGCCATCCGTCCGGGGTAGCGTTCGCCTCCCCGCCCTTTCGCAGGGTCCAGCACGGCGCGAGGCCGCCCAGGCTCTCCACCGTGGAATAGTGGAATTCGTGCCCCCGCCAACGTGTCCCGGGCGGTGCGAGCAGCGTTTCCTGCACTGTCTCCACGTCGACGTATCCGAGCGTCAGCCGCTGCTTGCTCATGTGCGTTCGCAACGGCAGGAGACCCGGCATCGCGTGCCGGCGCCCCTCCAGGTCCACCAGTTCTTCTCCGAGCAGCATCAGCCCCCCGCATTCGCCCAGGACGGCGCCGCCTCGGGCGGCGTGGTCGGTCAGCGAAGCGCGGAAGCGCGCATTGCCGGCCAGCGTGCCGGCATGGAGTTCGGGGTACCCGCCGGGGATGTAGACCAGTCCTGCACCGTCCGGCGCCGGTTCGTCGGCCAGCGGCGAGAACGGAACCACCTCGGCGCCGTGGGCCGCCAGCAGATCCAGGTTCACCGGATAGGCAAAACTGAACGCCGCATCCCGCGCCACGGCGACGCGCGCCCGGGGACCGTCCGGGCCCGCATCCGCCCCCGGCGCACCGCACTGCTGCGGAAACAACGCGTCGGCATGCGATGTGAGCGCAGGAGCGTCCCGCGCGATGCGCTCGACGCGGTCCAGGTCCACATGCGCACGGACCAGGTCGCCCGCGACTGCATAGGGCGTGCAGTCCTCTTCCGCCAGGTGAAGGCCGAGGTGCCGCTCCGGGATCGCCACATCGGACGCGCGCGGCAGCGCCCCGAGCACCGGGAGTCCGGTACGCTCTTCGATGGCCTGGCGGACCATCCGCCCGTGGCGTTCGGATCCGACACGGTTCAGGACCACGCCCGCCACCCGCAGCGACGGCACGAGATCGCGGAACCCGATCACCGTCGCCGCGGCGCTCGCGGCCTGCGAGCGCACGTCCAGCGCCAGCAGTATCGGCGCGTCCAGGCACTGCGCCAGGTGCGCGGTCGACCCCTCCGGGGGGAACGCAGCGTCCAATCCGTCCGGATCAAACCTGCCGTCGAAGAGCCCCATCACGCCTTCGATGACGGACAGGTCGGCATCCACCGCATACTGGCCGAAGATGGACCGGCAGGTGTCCGGCCCCAGCATCCAGGGGTCGAGGTTGTGACTGGCGCGCCCGGTGACCGCCGCATGGTGCCCGGGATCGATGTAGTCGGGGCCGCACTTGAATGCCTGCACCGTCCGTCCGCCGGCGCGAAGCGCGTGGAGAAGCCCCAGTGTCAGGGTGGTCTTGCCGCCGCCGCTGGCCGGTGCGGCGACGACGAGGCGCGGGGCGTTCATCCGCGTTTCCGCGGCCGCAGACGCGCGGTCGTCCGGAGCAGGGCGTTCCACCCCTTCCCCTCGCAGGCAACGCGGAACCCCGTCCCCTCCGCTTCGAGGGTCACGCGACTGCTCGCCCGTCCCGGCGTCAGCAGCGTGGCGAAGACCATCTGCCGATGCGTCCGGGCCTTGGAGGCCCACCGCAACACGGTGGCCGAGGGGGCGGCCGGATCGGTCGGCGAGGTCGCCCCTGTCGTGGTGACGGACTCCACGTTCGACGCGAACGCCACGCGGAGCGACGCACGCTCTCCCCGGAGCACCGCACCGGTCTTCGCCGAACGCACGTCCGCACTCGCATGCAGCCGCACCTCCGCCCGGCCGGGATGAAACAGGTCAACGGCATCCAGGAGCAGGACCCCCTTCCCCCTGCGCAGCAGCAACGCCAGCCGAGCGCAGAAGCGGACGCCCGGCCCGTCGCGCATCTCGCCGTAGGCCTCGCTCGCGTCGAAAAGGATCCCTTCGCCACCGGGGAATGCCACCTTGCGCGCCGGCTTCAGCATCGCACCGGGCGCCACCCCCACCCCGTTGACGAGGATGGTGTTCTTCGACTCCGGGCGCATCTCGAAGAGGTCATTGCGCCGCGGCGAAAAGGTGGTATCCAGATAGCCGGTCGGGCTCAGGTTGATCACCAGTTGCTCGTCCCCCACGACGGCATGCCAACTGAGGAGGTCGAGGTGGCTGTGCGGCACGTTGGTGTCCCCGCCCCGGAGCGAGAGGTAGAACCCCGGTTCGGGCAGGCGGTCGGCCAGAACCGCCCAGTCCATCCCCTGGTACAGGCGCACCACGCCCCGTTCGGTGGACTGGCTGCTCTTCGTCCGCGTTCCCGGATGGAGCGCGGGCCAGAGCGCGGCGTTCGGGCGCCAGGCGTTGTCCTGCTCGGTGGTTTCCAGAATCGCATCGATGGCGCGGCAGACATCGGTCCGGCCCAGCCGCTGCGCCATCGCATAGTGAATCGGCAGCGGGCGAAAGCGGTTGACGTCCCCGAAGCTGCAGCCGATCCCGTGCGGCGCAAAGTCGAGCGGGAACCCCACCGTCTTCTTCACCCCCTTGCGCCGCAGCAGCGGATGCTTCCGGCCGGTCGCCGCTTCGTGACTCAAGAGATACATGAATCCATAGCTCATCCCGTAGTTCCAGTACCCGATCCCTTCCGGCCACGCCCCGTCGGTCGCGTCCAGCGACGTGAAGAACGGCTTGATCGAGGCCTCAACCTGCCGCAGGAGGCCCTCCGCCTTCGGCACGTCTTCCCACATCGCCAGCGTCAGCATCCCGAGGCCGCCCGCGCAGACCGTGTTCCAGTTGGAGTCCGGCTTGCCGAACCACCACGCACCGCCCGGACGGCAGTGTACCCGCCCCGGCTCGATCCCCCAGCGCATCGCGACGTCCCGGAAGCCCTTGCGCTCATGGTCCGTCAGTTCGTGAAAGAGGAGGTCGTACGCCAGCGCCAGCGTCGCGCAGTTTTCGCCATAGCTGAGGTCGAAGATGGCGTCGGGCCGGTCGTCGCCCTCGCGCATCGTGATCCAGGACCAGTAGCGCCAGCCCCCCATCTCGTCCACGCAACGGACCACCGCATCGCGGAACCGCGTTTCCCCCGTCCGAAGAAAGGCCGTCACCAGGCAGAGGACCCGGTTCTGCATCGCCCGCGCGCGGACCAGCAGTTCGTTGTGAACATTCCGGGGGTAGTCGAGCGGCGGCAGCTTGGCCAGTCGCCGCGCTTCGGCCAGGTTGGCAGAAGCGGCTCGCTCCAGGACCGGCAAGCGGGGTGCCTTTCGAAGTCGCCGCGTGTGTTCGCTGGTGAAAAACAGCCTCGGGCGGTCGGACAACGACAATGGCATGCTGTTCTCTCCGGTGCAGGACCCACCCGTGCCCCCGGCCGGACCCGCGTGGGCGCCGACTGCTTCGGTCCGGGGTTCCCTCAACGCGCGGGATTTCTATACTATGAGGATACTGATAAGCGTCCGTCCCTGCCCCGTCAACCGCTTCCGGTCGGCGGCATCCGGCAGGGACCTGTCTCGCCCCGGAGTTCCGCATGCGCGCATCGCTCTGCCTGATCGCCGCAGCCTGCATGCTTCTCTTTGCGGCCACAGGCCATGCGGCGGAAGATGCCTCGGCGCGCAGCCCCATCCCCGCGGTCGTGGCCGACCTCGACGGCGTCCCCGTCACCGGCGACGAAGCGCGGGAGACCGTCCTCACCTACCTTGCCGCTCCGACGCTCGAGCGCCGCGTCGCCAACAAATTTCTGCAGCGAACCATTTTCCGCCGCGAAGCCGCCCGTCTTGGGTGCTCCGTCACCGACGCGGCGATCCGCGATCAACTGGCCGCCTGGGCGGAAGAGGCGGGCGGCGTTGCGTCCCTGCGCACCCGCTTTGACCAGATGGGCCTGGACTGGTACGGGCTCCGGTCGCTCGCCGAGGACCACCTTCTCATTGCCGCGATCGTCCGCACCCGCAACGGGCTGGCCGGTGACGTCGTCCCCTCCCCCGCGGAGCTCCAGGAGGTGGCCGCCGCCCTGGCCGACGCCTACGCTCCGCAGTTCCACGGCCTGCGTCACGGCGTGGTCGGTACGGTGGGGGGCACCGATCTCACGGCGGCGGACCTGGACGCCTTCCTCGTCACCTGCCTCGCCCCGGCGTTCTGGCGCAATCGCATGGAGCAGCTTGTTTCCTGGAGGCGCATTCTGCGCGCCGCCGAGGACCGGGGCATCGCCCTCGGCCCGCTCGACCTTCAACGGGCCGAAGCGCGCCTTCGGCGCCAGGTGGCGCGGGATGCCTCGCGCATCGACGCGCCGTTGCGGATGAGCCTCAAGGGGCTCCTGCGCAGCCAGGGGCTGACGGCCGAGAGCCTCCGGCAGACGCTGCTCTTCCGCGCACAGGCGGCCCTGCTGAAGCTCATCGCTCCGTCGCTCACCGACGACGCGCTCGCCGCCCTGTACGACGCCGAGCGCGAATCGTTCCGAATCGTACGGGCCCGGCACATCCTCTTCGCCTTCGACCCCGACGCGCCCTATGCGCGCCCGAGTCCCGACGATGCGCTCAAGGCCGGCGCCCGCCGGCGGCTGGAAGCCTTCCTCGCCGAACTGGACAGCCACCCCCTGCCCCGCCCGATGCCGGTCGAACGCTTTGCCGAACTCGCGCGCACCTGGTCGGACTGCGCACAGACCCGCGCGCGCGGTGGCGACCTGCTGTACCTGATCCGCGACCCCGGGCTGAGCGAACTGGTCTCGCCCACCGATTACAACCTGGATCACGGCACCGACAGCGCCGGCCGCCCCGTCTCGCCCATCGCGGCGCCCTCCCCCGCCCTCGCCGAAGCCGTCTTCGCACTCGAGGACGGGACGGTCAGCGCACCGGTGGAGTCGCCGTACGGGTTTCACGTTCTCCGCCGGGACGGCAGCCGCCTGCCCGACAACTGGCGCGCCGTGCGGGACGCGCTGTATGAACTCCAGATCCGCCTCCGCAGCACTGCGCTCGTCCGCGAGCTCGCCGACACCTATCCTGTTGCATTTCATTGGGAACCCTGGGCCGACCATTAGGACCCATACGGTTCCGTTAAGAAGCTGTTTCAATCCCTCGCGCGCTCGTGACTGCGTTCGGCGCGCTGCCTGGCGAGGCGCGAGGAGGAGGCATAGCGGGACGATGGTGACGACGAGCAACGAAGTCCAGGCGGTGCGCCGGACGCAGCCCTCCGGGTGGGCTGACGGGCGCATGTCTGCCGCGTTGCGGCGGCTCGACGATGTCCCGCATCGCCTTCGCCGCCGCGTCTTGCATCCACGCACCCGTCAGTCCCATCACGAGTGCGCGAGGTATGGAAACGGCTTCTTGGCGGCGGCACGGCCATCTTGGCCGTGAAATCATGGGCTGGAAGCCCATGCCACGG
>CAZKKD010000270.1:0-6059 GCA_964553265.1 uncultured Planctomycetales bacterium
GCAGCCACGAGCACGGCAGCCACATCATCGAGGGCCTGGAGACCGGGCGGGTCTACCGCGGGCACTTCAACGTCGTCAACAACGGGACCATCACCAACCTGCCCGACGACTGCGTGGTGGAGGCGCCGGGCTACGTCGACCGGAACGGCGTCAGCATCCCGCGCGTCGGCGACCTGCCGCTCGGCTGCGCCGCGGTCTGCAACAGCAGCATCCAGGTGCAGCGCATGTCGGTCGAGGCGGCGGTGAACGGGGACGTGGAGCTCCTCAAGCAGGCGGTGATGATGGACCCGCTCACCGGCGCGGTCTGCAACCCGCCGGAGATCTGGCAGATGGTGGACGAGATGCTGATCGCGCAGGCGCAGTGGCTGCCGCAGTACAAGAAGCAGATCCCCGCCATCAAGAAGCGCTTCGGCAAGGAGAAGAAGCTCGGCACCCACAAGGGCAAGGGCGCCGCGCGCCTGAAGACCCGTTCGATCAGCGAGATGCGCAAGACCGGCGCCCAGCGCCGCGTCGCCGACGGCAAGAACACCATCGCCTCCGACGACAAGAAGAAGACCACGAAGCGCAAGGCGAAGGCGAAGAAGTAAGCCGCATCCGCCCGATCTCCGAAGCCCATCCGCCGGCCCCGTGGACCTTCCGCGGGGCCGGCGTTGTTCTGTCTGCATCGGGCAATGGGGGGGGGGCGCGGTTGTCTGCCGCCGGGCCGTCCGGTTGCGGGTCCGTCCTTGACAGGCGCGGCCGTGGCGGGAGAATCCGGTCGGAATCCGGATCGATCGACTCGGGGTGCACAAGCGAGGAGAACGGCATGGGCAAGCGGGAAGAGGCGTACATGCGCGAGGTGGCGGCGACGCGGGACCAGCGCATCGCCTGGTGGCGCGAGGCGCGGTTCGGGATGTTCCTGCACTGGGGGCTCTACAGCCTGCTGGGGCGGCACGAGTGGGCGATGAACCGGGAGCGCATCCCGATCAAGACCTACGAGAAGCTGGCCCCGCAATGGAAGCCGAAGAAGAACGCCCCCCGCGAGTGGGCCCGGCTCGCCCGGGACGCCGGCATGAAGTACATGGTCCTCACCACCAAGCACCACGAGGGCTTCTGCCTCTGGGGGACGAAGCAGCACACCTGGAACGCGGTCGACCGGGGGCCGAAGCGCGACCTGGTGGCGGAGTATGTCGACGCCGCGCGCGCCGAGGGCCTGCGCGTCGGGTTCTACTATTCGCTCATGGACTGGCGCCACCCCGACGGGCACGCCTGTGCGCGGAATACCGAGGCGCGCAAGCGCTTCACCGACTACACCCAGGGCTGCGTCGAGGAGCTCATGAGCAATTACGGCGCCATCGACATCCTCTGGTACGACGTTTCCTGGCCGCTGCGGTCGCCGGCGCAGTGGCGGAGCGTGACGATGAACCGCATGGTCCGGGAGCTCCAGCCCGACATCCTCATCAACAACCGCTCGCAGCTGGACGAGGACTTCGGCACCCCGGAGGGGCACGTCACCGCGCTTGAGGAAGGCCGCGACTGGGAAGCCTGCATGACCTACAACGGCTCCTGGGGCTACGTCGACACGCCGGACGAGGACTGGCACTCCAACCGCGCGGTCCTGGACATGCTCTGCACCTGCTGCGCGGGGCAGGGGAACCTGCTCCTCAACGTCGGGCCGAAGCCGGACGGGACGCTCCCCGCCCCGGCGCACCAGCGCCTCTCCACCCTCGGCAAGTGGCTGGCCAAATACGGCGAGCCGATCTACGGCCGGGTCGACCGCTGCCGGGCGGACTGGATGAACACCGGCCGCTTCACCCGCAAGGGCAGGACGGCCTACTACTGGGTGAAGTGCTGGCCGGGGAGCGAACTCGCCATCGGCGGCATTCACAACAAGGTGAAGGCGGTCAGCCTCCTCGGCAGCCAGAAGAAGCTCGCCTTCCGCCAGGAGCCGGATCGCCTCGTCATCCGCGGCCTGCCGAAGACCTGCCCCGACCGGCACTGCCAGGTGGCGGTGGTGAAGCTGGAGCTCTCCAGCCCCCTCCGCCACGCGCTCGGCGCCGGATGCGAGAAGGTGAAGGCCTGAGCGGGAAGATGTTCTGCAGGCAGTCTGGAGACCGGGCGCCTCCCTGCGCGGGGGGGGCGCCCGGTTGTTCAGGCGGGTGCGATGTAGCCGAGCGACGCGAGGAAGCGCTCCGCCTCGGTCATGGTGAGTTCGTAGTGCGGGTTGCCCTCGGGGCGGTGGTTGAAGAAGCCGTGCCCCTGCTCCGGATAGATGCAGAGGTCGCAGCGCGCGCCCGCCGCCTCCATCCGGTCGCGGAACGCCTCGGCGGTCGCGACGGGGATGATCTTGTCGGCGTCTCCGAGAAAGACGATGGCCGGCGGCGCGCCCGCGCCGACGTTGTGGAGCGGGCTGATTTCCTGCCAGCGTTCCTTCACCGCTTCGTGGCCGAAGCCGTCGGGCCCGTTGTCGAGCACCGGGTTGAAGAGGACCAGCGCGTCGGGGCGGCTGGAGACGCCGGCGTCCTCGTCCGGTTCGTCCAGGTCGGCCACGAGCCCCGCCACCGCCGCCAGGTGCCCGCCCGCCGAGCCGCCGCCGGCGGCCAGGCGCTGCGGATCGATCCCCAGCTCGCCGGCGTGCGCGCGCATCCAGCGGACCGCGCCCTTCGCGTCCGCGGCGCATTCAAACGGCGTCACGTTGTGCCGCGTGCGGACCCGGTATTCCGCCGAGGCGGCCAGCATCCCGCGCTCGGCAAGCCGCCGGCACTGCGGAAAGAACTGCGCCGGACTCCCCTGCGCCCAGCCGCCCCCGAAGAAGAAGACGATGGCCGGCGTCGGGCCATTCGCGGCCGCGGGACGGAAGAGGTGGATCGGCAGCTCCGCGTCGGAGGCTGTCTTGTAGACGATCGATTCGTCGGGCGCGAAGGCGTCGGGCATGGTCAGCTCCATTTCCGGAGGACGGCGTCGGTCTCGGCCGGGTCGAGCTCGCCCCAGCAGATAAGAATGATCCCCTCGGCGGCGCCGAGCTGCCCGGCCACCGTGTCGAGGGTGTCGAGGTTGCCGAAGAGCTGGATGCGCTTGCCGGCGTCGCGGATCTTCCGGTAAACCTCGGGCCATTCCGTGTACGGCTTCGCGCCGTCGCCGGGTACCCACTGGACGCCCTTGAGCGCCTCGATCTGCAGGAGCGAATCGAGGTGCGGCAGCTGGCCCGGCCCGTCGAGGTGGTAGAACGGGTTGGTGAGCTTTTCGCAGGACGCGGCGAGCTCGGGCTTGACGAACTCGTCGAACATGTCCGGGCCGATCATGTAGCAGAAGTCGCATTGGAGCATGTAGTACGGATCGGCGGAGAAGATGGGCGTCCAGGCGGTGTAGCCCGGATTGGTCGGCTGCAGGATGGCGTTGAGGGCGTCGAAGTGGCGCCACCACATCTCGTGCGCTTCCCAGGTGAGGCGTTTCACCTCGTCGGGGCAGTCGTAGAGGTCAAAGAGCAGCCGCTCGCTCGGGCGGAAGCTGCTCAGGATGTCCAGGTTGCCGCCGAGGTCGGTCATCCCGAGCTGCACCAGCCCCTCCCAGCGCGCCAGGCCCTCGCGGTAGAGGTTGGCGATTCGGCGGAACCAGACGTTCTCTTCGTCGAAGGTGTCGAAGCGGATCGCGTCCGCTTCGCGATCCTCCCCGCCTTCCGGGGGGTGGAACCAGACGGTCCGTCCGTTCCCTTCCAGCCGCCCGCCCAGGAACGCGGCGATGACGCCGGGCCCGAAGTTGGGCCAGATGCACGGAAACCCGTCGGCGATCCAGCTCTGGCAGGACAGATCATAGTCCCAGCGGTCGACGATGTCCGCTTCCGGCGTTTCCAGCGGGTAGAAGGCGTGAAAGCCGCTGGTGCCCGCCGGGAGGGCGGGGGCGTCGCGGTCGGGCGTGCGGACCGGGCCGCGGGCGTGAATGAGGGGGCGCTTCAGCTCTCCGGCCCACCAGCGGGTATGGGCCTCCCGGACATCGTCCCAGCGGGACGGCGTGAAATCGATGCTCATGCGCGGTTCCATTTCTTCTCGGCTGGACAACGGTGCGATCGACGGCAGCGGTTCGGCCGGGAGGCGCAGGATCGCGGCTGCGCATCGCTTTGGTCTACTTTCGCCGTGCGCGGGGGAAAGTCAAGAGATCGCACCGCTTTTCCGGCGGAGGCGCGACGGGTTTCCGGGCGGAAGCGCAAAAAGCTGCGCCGCAAATCCTCAAGCGGCCGGTGGGGGCTGGACGATACTGATCATGGCTCTGCGCAACCAGTTAGGGCCAGGCACGTGTGGATGCGCGCCGGAACGCACAGCCGCCGGGCGGGATTGGCGGCAGGCAAAAAGGGCCATAAGTGCGAAAGGCGTCATGGGTTATGCGCAACTATCTCCATAAGCGGATCGAACCGGACACGGCAAGGAGAAGATTGATGGCGAGCGTCCTGCGAACGGCGTCTCTGGTGTGTGTCCTGGTCGGCCTCGTCGCCGTGGCGAGTCCCGCGCGCGGCGCGGACGGTGAGCGGACCGAACAGATGCAGACCCTGCTCAACGAGGCGATTGACCACTACCAGCTCAAGCAGTACACCGAAGCGCGCGCCAAGCTGGACGCGCTGGTGGCGATGGATCCCACCGACCGCGAAGCCTTCGAGCTCCTGGAACTGGTCGGCCGGTCCATCCTGAGCGAGATGGCGGTCGGCATGGAGAAGGTCCGCGACATGGGCGAGGGGCCGATCGAGCTCATCACCCGCGCGCGCCTGCACGAGCGGGAGGAGATTCTCAAGGCCGACTACATCCGCGCGCAGGTCGAGGCCGCGGTGACCGGCGATCGGAAGGCGCTGATCGAGCTGCAGAAGATCGGCCAGTTTTCCGTTCCGTTTCTGCTGGAGTTCCTCAAGGATCGCGTTCCGCAGGACCGCCGGGTCAATGCCATTTACGTGCTGACGCGCTACGGGCCGGTCTCGGTGGGGCCGCTGGTCGAGGCGATCAAGACCAACGATCCGGTGCAGCGCCAGGGCATTATCCAGGTGCTGAGCGCCATCCGGCCCGCCCCGCAGCGGGCCGTGGCGCCGCTGAAGAAGATCTACGAGGAGGAGCAGCTCGCCATCGTGCGCGAGTGGGCCGCCCGTGCGCTGGAGAACATCACCGGCCAGCGGCCCGACAACCTGCGTTCGGCCGCCGACTACTTCTTCTTCGAGGCCGACCGCTACTACCTCGGCGGGCCGGATGTGGAGCAGGAGCTCGACGTCCTCAACGGCGTCTACTGGATGTGGGACGGCGCCGGGCAGCAACTGGTCCACCGCGAGGTGCCCCGTTTCGCGCTGCAGGGGCTCCTGGCCGAGCGGCTGGCGTTTGACGGCCTCTCGGTCGCCAGCGAGGACAAGCGCTTCCCCGTCGTCCTCGGGAGCAACTACATCCACCACAAGGCGCAGATCGATCTGCTCGCGCAGTCGCTGGCCTTCAACCAGTCCTCCCGGCCCGATGCCGAGGCGGCGACGCGGATCGCCAGGGCCTGGCAGAGGCATGTCAGCCGCAACGACGACATCGCCGCGGCCATCGGCCCGTTCCTCCTGCTGGACGCCCTCAAGAAGGCGATGGAGGACGGCCAGGTCGATACGGCCGTCGGTGTCATCCGGATCCTGGAGCGCTCCACCTCCTGGCCGCAGATTGCCAACTGGGCGCCGGACACGACCGAGGATCTCCTGGCCGAAGCCACCCCCGCGCCCGGCGAGGAGAGCGACGAGGGCGCCGGCACCGAAACGGAGCCGGAGAACGGCGACGTCCTGGACGCGCTCGGCCCGGCCGATCCGGAGGCGGACCTGAAGGAAGCGCTCGCCGGTGCGGCGAAGGACGAGGACACCCGGGCCGTGGCGCCGTCGCACCCGCTCTTCGTGGCGCTGGGCTTCCCCGACCGCCGGGTGCGCATTGCGGCGGCCAACTGCCTCGTGCGCATCGGGCTCCCCTCGGCGTCCCCCGCGACGGGGCAGCTCCTGCCGCCCCCGGTGGAGGGCGCGCTGGAGGACGGCCCGACCGCGACGCCCCTCGTCAGCCACGATCCCCCCCCCCCCCCGCGGCCGGCGGGCG
>CAZKKD010000271.1:0-6046 GCA_964553265.1 uncultured Planctomycetales bacterium
GGGCGGAGGTGGCGTGGGTGGACTGGAGGGTGTGGAACTCCTCCGCGATGTGCCGCAGCGCCCGCTCGCTGATGGGGTCGGGCACGCAGCCGGCGTAGTCCGCGTCGGTCTCGCAGCGGTGCGGGGCGTGGAGGAGATCGCTGGCCGCGGCGAGATCGAGGAAGGCGGTGGCGAGTTCGGCGACGATCTCGCCGGCGTTTTCGGTGTGGCGCGTGGTGCGGTCGTGCGGGAGGTAGCCCTCCGGGAGCGCTTCGCCGAAGTCGGCCGCGTCGGGAAGGTCGCCCGGGGCGGGCAGGCCGAGGCGGCGGGCCAGCTCGGCGGCGTCGGTCGCCAGCAGCATCAGGATGTCGCCGGTCCGCTGCAGCGCCGCGCGGGTGTCGGCGTCGAAGTCGCCCTCCACCGGCAGGAGCCGGTACTTCGGCGTCGCGTGGAGGATGTGGATGAGCTTGTACCCCGCGTCGCTGAAGAGCTTGAGCCCGCTGATCGACGAGCGCAGCGGCGCCCAGTGGAGGTTGTTCCGGGCGCCGTAGGCGTCGAGCAACTCCTCGCTCTGCGCCGCTTCCGAGAGGAGCGCCCCCAGGAGCGGGCGGGTGAGGATCTCCTCGCCCATCGGGTGGCGCTCCAGGGCGTGGACGAGGCGGATCAACTGCCGCGTGCGCGTGCCGATGAGGCCGCGGAAGACCTTCGGATCGATCAGCGAGTCCGCGCGCGTCGGCCGCCGCTGCCTCGGTGCCCCGTCCCCCATGCGCCCCCTCCCGACGATGCTTCGCCCGTGCTGTGCCTGCCGCCGCGCCCCCTTCCGGCTCCGCCCCCTACGGCAGGAACGACTGCCCCGGCTTGAGGTCGGTGATGAACTGCGCCAGGAGCTTGGCCGTGTCCGCCGCGTCCTTGAGGCAGAGCACCTCCGCCGGCGAGTGCATGTAGCGGTTCGGGATGCTGATGAGCGCCGCGGCCTTGCCGCCGCGGGCGAGCTGGATGGCGTTCGCGTCGGTGCCGGTGCCGCGGGGTTCGGCCTGCATCTGGACCTTGATGCGCGCCTTCTTCGCCGCCCGTTCGAGGAGGTCCTCGACGACCGGGTTGATGTTCGGGCCGCGGTGGAGCACCGGGCCGCCGCCGAGCTTGATGTCGCCGACCTGGTTCTTGTTGACGTCCGGGCAGTCGCTGGCGAAGCCGACGTCCACGGCGATGCCGACGTCGGGGTCGACGCCGTAGGCCGCGGTGTGCCCGCCGCGGAGACCGATCTCTTCCTGGACGGTGGCGACGGCGTAGACGCCGGCCTTGAGCGACTTCTTCTTCTTGCTGAGGAGGCGCAGCGTCTCCGACACGACGAACGCGCCGATGCGGTCGTCGAAGCCCCGCGAGGCGGCCAGCCCGTTGCGAAGCTCGGTGAAGCCGACGTCGATGGTCGCCACGTCGCCGACGCGGACCGCCTTCTCGGCGTCCTTCTTGTCCTTCGCGCCGATGTCGATCCAGAGGTCGTGGATCTTGCTCTTGCTCTTGCTGCGTTCCTCGGAGCTCATCAGGTGGATGGGCTTGACGGCGATGACGCCCGGGACGTTGCCGTCGGGGGTGTGGATGTTGACGCGCGAGCCCTGCAGGAGCGGGACGTTCACGCCGCCGACCGCGGCGAAGGCGATGTAGCCCTTGTCGTTGATGTAGGTCACCATGAGGCCGATCTCGTCGCAGTGGCCGGCCAGCATGACGCGGGGCGTGCCCTTCTCGTTCAGGACGCCCCAGGTGTTGCCGTGGACGTCGGTCTTCACCTTGTCCGCATGCTTCTTCATGTAGGGCTCGATCACCCGGCGGACCGGCTGCTCGTACCCGCTGGGGCTGGGCTGGGAGAGGATCGCCTTGAGAAAGTCCTTCGCCGTCTTGTCCATGGATGGGGTCCTTTTCCGCCATGCGTGGTTCGCGTCGCCGTCCGGCACGTTGGTGTGCCGTGTTCCCGGGTACCGGCAGTCTATGGCTCGAAGCGAAAGCCGTCAAGTCAGGATTGCGCGCCCGTTGACGGCGGATGCCTTGCGTTCCGGACGCAACGGCATACAATCGATGCCGGGCGCTCCCGCGGGGGGGCCGGAGGAGACGGCGATGCGCACACCCATCCTCATCGTTCTGACGTTGGCGGGCCTCCTGTCGGCCGGCTGTGCCGGTCCGGAGATCGCGTTCACGGCCCGGACGCGCATCGAGCCCGACGGGCGCACCCACCGCTCGGTCCGCATCGACTCCACCCCCGCGCGCGGCCGGCCCGCGGAGGAGGCCGCCCTCCAGCGCTACCTGCGCCTGCCCGCTCCCGGCCCCTACGACCGCTACGACGTCGAACCGCAACACGTCCACCTGGAGGGCGCGTTCGAAGCGCCGACGCAGGTGCCGGTGGACTTCGCGAAGATCACCGCCGGCCTGGACCTCTGGGCCCAGAACCGGCTGCGCGTGCGCAGGCACGACTACGTCCTCTTCACCACCTTCGACTTCGAGGAGCGCATCGAGGACATTGTCGAGCGCGCGGAAGCGGACGAGGCGTTCGACGAGGCGCTGGGCCTGCTGGTGGAGGCGGTGCTCTCCGCCCTCGAGGGCCGCTTCGGCGAGGCTTACGACCTTACGCGCTTCAAGGACTGGTTCCGGCGCGAGGCGCCCCTCCTGGCCCGGCGCCTGTACCAGATCGGCTGGGAGATCCGCCGCAGCCGCCGGGGCGGCTTCGACAGCGAGTCCGAAACCGAGGAGTGGGACCGCCGCATCCGCCAGGAACTCAGCCGCTACGGACTCTACCTTGCCCCCTTCGACAACCGCGCGGCGCGCAAACGGAACGAAGCGCGGGCCTGGGAATTCCTCGATGCCCGGCTGAGCGACCTCGTCGAGCCGCGCGAGAGCGGGACGCCCCCCCTCACGGCCAAGGCCTTCCAGGGCGGCCAGAACCAGAAGATGCTCCTCGCGCACCTGGAAGAGGCGGTCCGCGGCAGCTTCGGCAGTCTCGACAGTTTTCTCCAGGAGATCGACCCGCTCATCCCGGTCGTCTTCGGCTCGTTCTTCCCCTACCGCCTGCGGCTGGACCACCGTGCCCCCGAGTTCGCCTTCGTCTTCCGGCTGGAGTTGCCCGGCCGCATCGTCCTCTCCAACGGCGTCCGCGAACTGGACGGTACGCTGGCCTGGCGCTTCGGCGACGAGGACCTGCGCCTGGCCGGCCACCCGATGTGGGCGCGCAGTCTGCTGATCAACGACGCGGCGGCCGCCCGCCTGGGCCTGGTGCGCTTTCCCGGTTCTCTCCCCGCGGTCGACCGGTTCCGCCTCGCCGTCTCCGGCCGGGACGGCGAACCGGATCCGGGCGCGCTCGCGCTGCTGCGCGAAGCGGTGGAGGCCGGCGACCTCGCGCCGCTCCGGCGTGCGGCCCGGCCCGACGGCGGCGCGGACGCCCGCGACGGCGTCCCCCCGGAGCAGGCGCAGGTGCTCCTGGGCATGCTGAGCGCGTACTACGATCCCGACCGCGCCGACCGCCGTCCGACACCCCCCGCAACCCCGGACGCGTCCGCGGAGCCCCGGCCCGCGCCGGCCGACACGCTGCCCCCCCGGCCGGGCCCTGCCCCCGCAACGCCCGATCCCGACGACCCGTCGACGCCACCCGCCACGGACACGGCGCCCGACGCCTCGCCCGACCTCGGCCGGATGGACCTGGGCGTCGACCTCGCGCCACCGCCGGCAGACCGCCCCCCGGTCACCCCCCCCGACGACGACGACGGAACGGGCCGCCCGCCGGGGACCGCTGCTCCAGCCCCCGCCGACCGGCACGCGCCCGAGGAATGGGATCTCGACTGGCCCCCCGCCCCCGATCTGCCACGCGGCCCGGACGCCCCCGGACCGCGCCCGTCCGCATCCGCCACCGAACAAGGAGAGGAACCCGATGAGCACCCCCGACCAGGAGACACCGCAACCGGACCCGGCGCAGGAGAATCCCGACCCGCAGGCGAAGCAGGGCCCCGCGCCGACCGGGGCGACGTTCCTGCAGTTCCTCTCGGGGATGGGGATGCAGACGCTGATGCAACTGGGCCTGATGTCCAACCCGATGACGAATGAGCGCACCGTCGACCTTGTCCAGGCCAGATACAGCATCGACCTCCTGGGCGTGCTGGAAGAGAAGACCCGGGGCAACCGCACCGACAAGGAAGAGGAGTACCTCCAGACCATGCTGGCCCAGCTCCGCATGGGCTACGTCGACGCGCTCGGCCGCAAGGACGGCGAGACCGGCGACGACACGACCGACGGCGGCGACGGCAGCGCACCGCCGCCCGCTACCGACGACGCCACGGACAACGCATCGGAATAGCCCGAGACGCCCGCAGGCAAGCACACCCGCCCCGCGTCGCCCCGGGCATGACCGCGCCGGAAACTCCCGCTCCCGACGCGGGCCGGACGCGGGTTTCTCTTGCCTGTCCCCGGCCTGTCCGGTAGAGTTCGGCGTTTCCCCGGCGGGCCGCGGTCCGTCCGGGCGCGCGCCGGCCGGACGGCCGGCGACGAACGTCCTGGAGAAGCGAATGCGCATCGAAGAGCTCGTGCTCGCGAGCCGGAACCGGAAGAAGCTGGCCGAACTCGAGGCCATCCTCGGCGACTGCGCCGTCCGCGTCCGGCCCGTGGACGCCTGTCCCGGCGCGCCCGAGGTGGAGGAGACCGGGACCACCTTCGCCGAGAACGCGACGCTCAAGGCCGAAGCCGTCGCCGCGGCCACCGGCGCGCCCGCCCTCGCCGACGACAGCGGCCTCTGCGTCGACGCCCTCGACGGCGCGCCCGGCGTCTGGAGCGCCCGGTTCGCCGGCGAAGAGGCCGACGATGCGGCCAACAACAGGCTCCTCCTCGAACGGTTGCGCGACGTCCCACCCGAAGAACGGACCGCGCACTACGTCTGCAGCATCGCCCTCGCCGTCCCCGGCCAGCCGACCGCCATCGTCGAAGATCGCTGCGACGGCCGCATCCTCGACGCCCCGCGCGGGGAGGGGGGCTTCGGGTACGATCCGCTCTTTCTCTCCGCGGACCTCGGCCAGACCTTTGCCGAAGCCGACCCCGACGCCAAGCACCGGGTCAGCCACCGCGGCCGCGCCCTGGCCCGCCTTGCGACGCGCCTGCGCGCCGCCTGCGCGCCGGGCCCATCGACCGATTCCGACCAGGAGACCCCGTCATGACCCAGTACGTCGTAGGCATCGATCTCGGCGGCACCAACATGCGCGCCGGCGTGGCGGACGACACCGGCCGCGTCCTCGTCAAGGCCGGCGAACCGACCCGCGCCCAGACCTCCGACGGCGAAGCCATCCTCGGCCGCCTCGCCGACCTCGTCGCCCGGGTCATCGGAGAAGCGGACCTCGCCCCCGACGACATTCTCGGCATCGGCGTGGGCGTGCCCGGTCCCCTGGACCCCACGGTCGGCGGCGTCAAGGACGCGCCCAATCTCGGCCAGCTCGATGGCCTCCCGATCGTCGGCATGCTGGAGGAGAAGACCGGCCTGCGGACGCTCCTGGAGAACGACGCCAACGCGGCGGCCTGGGGCGAATTCTGGGTCGGCGCGGGCCGGGGCTGCCGGTCGATGGTGATGGCGACGCTCGGCACCGGCATCGGCGGCGGACTCATCTTCGAGGGGCAGCTTCTGCGCGGCATCGACCACACCGCCGGCGAGCTCGGCCACGTCAGCGTCGTCGACGGCGGCCGCCCCTGCGCCTGCGGCAGCCACGGCTGCATCGAGGCCTACGCCTCGGCCGACAGCACCGTCCGCCGCTTCCGCGAAGAGCTGAAGCGCGGCGGCGGCAGCGTCCTCTCCGAAGTGCCGAAGAAGGCGCTCACCTGCCAGATGATCTTCGACGCGGCGAAGGAGGGCGATCTTCTCTCCCTCAACATCGCCAAGGAGACGGGGCGGCTGCTGGGGCTCCTGGCGGCGAACGTGGCCAACCTGCTCAACCCCGAGCGCATGATCTTCGCCGGGGGGATGATCGGCGCGGGCGACCTTCTCTTCAACGCCATTCGCGAGGAGCTCGACCGCCGCACAGCCGCCATGGCGGCAAAGAACAAGGAGCAC
>CAZKKD010000272.1:0-6041 GCA_964553265.1 uncultured Planctomycetales bacterium
CATAGCGGTGATAGTTCGTGAACAGGATGAAGTCCTGAACGTCCTCGAAGGGCGTGCCAGTATAGTGCTTGATGCGCGCGAGCGAGTAGTCGGTGCGCGCCGCGTCGAACAGCGAGAGCGGGCGGCTCTTGCCGTAGCTCGTGCCGCGATCGCCGTTCGGCAATGCGTCGTCGATGCCGGCGAGATCGGCGTAGGGGAAGTGACGCACGAGCTCGGCCGGGCTCGCCGCGTCGAGATCGAGATTGTCGGCGCCGTCGAGGACGTAGGAGAACGGAATCTCCTGCGTCGACAGGCCCGTCTCGATGCGCACCGGGTATTCTTCGGCCAGAAGCGTGATCTGGTTCGTCAGATAGCGCCGGAAGTGCTCGGGATGGGTGACGGTCTGGGCATAGACGCCGGCTTCTGAGAACTTGCCGAACGCCCGGCTGACCGGCGGCACCGGGCCTTCCGGCAGATAGGTGATGCGAAGCTCGGGGTAGGAGAAGTAGCCCGCGAAGCGCTAGGCCTCGCTCGGCTGCGGTCCGGTCTGGGAAGGCATCTGCTTCGCCTCCGTGGCGCAGTACCGCACGCGCTCGGACGGGGACCTGGGCGGGGGACTGCCGATCGTCTTCAACTTCGTAAACACCCAGTACGGCATGGGCGGCCAGCCGGTGGGCGAGACCATGGGCTTCGACGTCCTGGCGCGCCTCGGCGCGGGCGTGAACGCCGACCAGCTCCATGCCGAAACGGTGGACGGGTACAACCCCCTCGCCGTCATCGACGCGATGCGCCGCAAGCGGAAGGTGCTGGAAGACGGCAAGGGGCCGGTGCTCCTGGACACGCTCACCTACCGCTTCAGCGGCCACAGCCCCTCCGACGCGATGAGCTACCGCAGCAAGGAGGAGCTGGACGAGTGGATGGCCCATGACGCCATCGAGCTCTTCGCCGACGACCTCGTCAAGGCGAAGCTCGCCAAGCGGGCCGACCTCGAGGCGCACAAGGCGCAGGCGACCGAACTCATGGTCAAGACGCTCCGGAAGGCGATGGACCCCGCGGTCTCGCCCTACCTGGACCTGACCAAGGACGACGCGCTGGAGCGCTGCATGTACTCCAACGAAACGGCCGAGCGCCTGGACGACCGCGAGCCCGAGGTCCGCATGCCGAAGGCCGAGAACCCCCAGGTGCAGCGCCTGGCGAAGAAGGAACGCTTCGGCCTCGACCCCGACGGCAAGAAGCGCTCGGGCATGAAGGCGCTGGTCCTGCGCGAAGCGCTCTTCGAGGCGATCCTCGACCGCTTCCACGAGGACCCCACCCTCTGCGCCTGGGGGGAGGAGAACCGCGACTGGGGCGGCGCGTTCGCGGTCTACCGCGGGCTGACGGAGTCGCTCCCGTACCACCGCCTCTTCAACAGCCCGATCAGCGAGGGCGCCATCGTCGGCGCGGGCGTGGGCTATGCGCTCGCGGGCGGACGGGCGCTGGTGGAGATCATGTACTGCGACTTCCTCGGCCGCTGCGGGGACGAGCTCTTCAACCAGATGGCGAAGTGGCAGAGCATGTCCGCCGGCGTCCTGAAGATGCCGCTGGTGCTGCGCGTCTCGGTCGGGAGCAAGTACGGCGCCCAGCACTCGCAGGACTGGACCAGCATGTGCGCCCACGTGCCGGGGCTGAAGGTGGTCTTCCCCGCCACGCCCTACGACGCGAAGGGGCTCATGACCTCCGCGCTCCTGGGGACCGACCCGGTGGTCTTCTTCGAAAGCCAGCGCCTCTACGACATGGTCGAGCAGTTCGAGCCCGACGGCGTGCCCGCGGGACGCTATACCGTTCCCTTCGGCCAGCCGGCGCGCCGCCGCGAAGGGAAGGACCTGACGATCTGCACCATCGGCGCGACGCTGTACCGCGCGCTCGAGGCCGCCGACATCCTGGAGGAACGCTACGGGGTGCGCTGCGACGTCTGGGACCTCCGCAGCCTCAACCCGCTCGACTACGCGCCGCTGGTGGAATCGATCCGCAAGACCGGCAAGGCGGTGCTCAGCTCCGACGCCTGCGAGCGGGGGAGCTATCTGCACACCGTGGCGTCGAACCTCCAGACGCTGGCGTTCGACCACCTCGACGCGCCGATCACCGTGGTCGGGGCGAAGAACTGGATCACCCCCGCGCCCGAGCAGGAGGAGGCGTTCTTCCCGCAGCCGGAGTGGATCGTCGACGCGGTCCACACCCGCATCAAGCCGCTGGCCGGGCACACCGTCGCAACCAACTGGACCGAGGGCGAACTGGCCCGCATCCACCGCAACGGCGTCTGACCGCACAGGCTCCGAACCGAGCACCGGGCCGGGCCTCCGCCGCCGCGCCCGGCACCGCGCACCCCTTTCGCCGCCCCCTTCCTCCGGGAAGCGGGGCGGCGTTTGTTTGCGAAGACGCGACCCGCGGCCGAAGGCGAAAGAAACCGGCGCCGATCCGGCGGAGCCCCGGACGGCCGGCAGGCCCCCTGGCGGCTGGCGGGCGGTTCAGTCCGGCGCGGCGTCGGCGGTGGCCTGGCGAACGCTTTCGCGCCAGCCGGGGCCGGCGATGGCGTCGGCGAGGGGAGTGAGGCGGTCGCGGAGGTAAGCGCGGAAGGCGGTGCGGAGCGCGGCGAGCTCGGCATCGGAGAGGAGCCCGTCCACCTCCTTGCGCCCGGCGTCGGTGAGGAGATAGTGGTAACGCCGGTACGCAGTGCAGAAGGCCTCCCAGTGCGCCCCCCCCTCCTCGCTCAGAAAGAACGCCGCCAGCGCAAAGCCCTGCTGGTACGGCGTGCCCTCCCAGGCGAAGCGATTCTGCTGCAGGAGCTCCCCCAGCGGGACCCAGGCGTGGCGGGCGTCGACGCCCTCGAACATGGCGACGATCTGGACCAGGTTGCCGCCGAAGGCGCGGGGGATGCGGCGCAGGTTCTCCGCGCGGTCGAACCGGATGTCCCACCCCTCCAGGAAACGCGCGAAGCCCTCGGCGAGGGCGATGGGCTGCTCGCGGCCGTTGCGGCCGAAGTAGCGGGCGGTGATGCCGTGGACGAGCTCGTGCTGCAGCGCCGGCAGGTGGATGCGCACCCGGCCGGCTTCGCGGACCGACGCGGCGCCTTCCGGCGGGATGCCGAGGCAGTCGACCGCATCGACGTAGTAGTAGTGCGACCACCGCCGGGTGTTCCGCCGCGCGCCGGCAAATGCGGCGCGCTCCTCCGGGTAGGCGAAGAAGCGCACCTCCACGCGGCTTTCCATCATCGGGTCGTAGAACTGGCCCGGAAAGAGCGGCGCCACCGCGGCGTAGAAGACCTCGGCGTGCTCGGCGATCTGCGTGGCGCAGGCCTCCGAGACGGTGGTGTAGACGACGAAGTGCGGACTCTCGACGCGGTGGAGCGCGGCGCGGCCGGATTCGCGGCGGAGGTCGACCGGCGGCCCGACAGGCCAGCCGTCGGCGGGCAGGTAGGGGCTCTCGGGGAGATTGGCGGTCGCGTAGGGTCCGGGGAGCGGCGGGGCGCGTTCCGTCCCCTCCCCCGCCCCGGCGGCGGCGGCGAGGCAGCCGACCACGGCCAGCACCGCCGGCAGGCGTCCGAGCAGCGAACGGCGGCGGGCACGGCGGCAGCGGGGCGTCATGCGTCCGGCGTGTAGCTGCGGCAGGCGTCGAGGAAGGCCAGGAGGTTTTCCATCGGGACGTCGACGTCGACCACGTGCGTCGGCGCGGGGACGAGCCCCCCGGCCGGGCCGGCCACGTCGAGCGCCCAGGCGACCGCGGCGCGGATCTCGTCCGGGGTGGCCATGGCGAGAAGGGTGTCGGAGTCGACCCCGCCCCAAAAGGAGAGGCGGTCGCCGAAGGCGGCGTGAAGCTCGGGGAAGTCGAAGATCTGCGGCGAGACGGGATTGAGCACGTCCACGCCGGCTTCGATCAGGCCCGGCACGGCCGGCTCGACGGCGCCGCAACTGTGATAGTAGACGATGAGCTCGCCCGGGGCGGCCTCGCGCGCGGCGGCGATGACCTCGGCCAGGCGCGGCTGGATCCACTTCCGCCAGAGCTCGATGCCCATCATCAGGCTGTGCTGGAGGCCGATGTCGTCGGTCAGCATGAGGATGTCGATACCGAAGGAGGCGAGGCGGGCGACGCGCTCCTTCGCCACGCGGGTGATGTTGGCGAAGAGGGCGTGCGCCTTCGGGTCGCCGAGGCCCATGTCGACCATGAGCCCCTCCAGCCCACGCAGGTACCACGCGGCCTCCCAGATGACGCTGTGCTCCACCGCCGCGGCGGCCAGCCCGCGGTCGTGGATGGCCTCGACCCCGGTGCGGGCGTCGGCGTCCCCGGAACGGTCGACCTCCGGCCAGGCATAGCCCTCCACGTCGGCGGCGGAGGCCGCATGCTCAAGCGGGTGGGCGACATTCGTCAGGAACTGCAAGGACGGGTTGACGGTGATGCGGCGGACAATGCCCCAGCCGTCGGTCCAGGCGTCGGCGCGCTCCCCGGTCCGTTCGCCGGTGACCCAACTGCGGCTCATCCGCGGGGACGGCCCGTCGTAGAGGAGGCGGATCGGCATGCCGGTCGCTTCGTCGGGATCGTTTTCGCCGGTCGCCTCCGCAAACCGGACCGCCATCTCCGGGGAGAGGGTGACCGCATAGGGCACGCGCTCGTACCCCTGCCGGCGCAGGCAGGAAAGCAGGTTTTCGCGCGGCGTCATCGTACCGATCCCTCCGTCCGCTGCCGGTGCCGGGCCCACCCGAGCGCGAGGATGCGCAGGCAGAGCTCCGGGAACGCGATCCCCGCCGCGGCCGCCGCCTTCGGCAGGAGGCTGTGGCCGGTAAAGCCCGGGATGGCGTTGCCCTCCAGGACCCAGGGCGTGCCGTCGGCGTCCAGCATGCAGTCGACGCGCGCGAAGTGCTGGAGCCCGAACGCGGCACAGGCGGCCAGCGCCGTCTCCGTCACCCGCGCCGCGACCGCCGTCGGCAGATCCGCCGGGCAGAGATAGCGCGTGTCGTCGGCCAGGTACTTCGCTTCGTAATCGTAGAAGGCGCGGTCCGTTGCGAGTTCGATGACCGGCAGCGCCTCGCCGTCCAGCACCCCGACGGTCAGTTCGCGCCCTTCGATCAACTGCTCGATCAGCACGCGACCGTCGTACGCCTGCGCACAGCGCACCCCGGCCGCCAGGGCGGAACGCTCGCGGACGAGGGTGACGCCCTGCGAGCTGCCGCCACGGACCGGTTTGGTGACGACGGCGCCGGCGAGGCCGGCCGACGCCACGGCCGCGGCCGCATCCGTCCCCGGCGCCACCACCGTCCAGGCCGGCGTGGGCACACCGGCCGCGGCCAGCGCGTCCTTCGCAGCCGTCTTGTCGAAGGCCAGCGCACAGGCGGCCGCACCGCTGCCGGTATAGGCAAGGCCGCGTTCGTCGAGCAATCGCTGCAGCGCCCCGTCCTCGCCGAACGCCCCGTGGAGGGCGTTGAAGCAGATGTCCGGGTCGAGACCGTCCAGCGGGCCCGGCGTCGCATCGGCCAGTTCGACGCACTCCACGGGCACTCCGGCTTCGCGCAGCGCCGCGGTCACGGCCCGGCCGCTGTCGAGGCTTACCTCCCGCTCCGCCGACGGGCCGCCGCAGAGGACGGCCGTCCGCAGGCGGCGGGCCTCGTCGAGCGCCGCTACACCCATAGCCGGATCTCCAGCTCCAGGTTGATCCCGAATCGCTCGGCCACCGACCAGCGCGCAATCTCGATGAGGCGGAGCATGTCGCGGCAGGTGGCATGGCCGATGTTGAGAAAGAAATTGGCGTGACGGTCGCTGATGACGGCATCGCCCTGCCGGTACCCCTTGAGGCCCGCGGCATCGATGAGGCGCCCCGCCGAGTCTCCGGAGGGATTCCGGAAGACGCATCCGGCGCTGTGCTGGTTCACCGGCTGGGTCTTCCGCTTTTCGCGCAGGGCGCGCTCGGTCCGCTCGCGCACCGCTTCGGGGTCGTCCCGCCGCAGACCCAGGAGAACGTCCGTCACGGCCACGCGATCCAGCTTGCTGCGGCGGTAGCCGCAACAGAGGCCCCCGGACCCCAGGCGGACGCACCC
>CAZKKD010000273.1:0-6036 GCA_964553265.1 uncultured Planctomycetales bacterium
GAACCTGGCGGCGCCGATTCGGAAAAAGTCCCCTCTCCCTCTGGGCGAGGGAGAACTGAATGGCCCTGGGGGGGAGGCGTCGTCCCACCGGGGCCGTCCGGCAGAAGGGCCTGACGGACGGCGTGGCGGAGGGTGTCCTGGCGGTAGGGCTTCTGCAGGAAGCCGAGGACGCCCTCGTCGAGGAGGCCCTGCGCTTCGCCGTTGAGGCTGTAGCCGGAGGCGAGGAGGACCTTGACGCCGGGATCGACAGCCCGGAGGGCGCGGTAGGCCTCGCGGCCGCCGAGGTGCGGCATCACCATGTCGAGGATGACGAGGTCGAACGCGCCGGGGTCGGCCCGGAAGCGGTCCACCGCCTGCTGGCCGTCCTCGGCGGTGATCACCGTGTGGCCGAGGTTCTGGAGAAGGGCGGCGCCGGTCTCGCGGATGGCCGGCTCATCGTCGACCAGCAGAATCCGGGCCGGGGCGAGTTCTGGCGTCCGGTCGTCAGGCGCTTCGTTCGCTTCCGCTTCCGCTTCGGTATCGACGGGCAGCAGGATGCGCACCGTGGCGCCGCGGCCGGGTTCGCTGTAGATGAAGAGCGTGCCGTGGTGCGCCTGCACCGCGCCGAAGACGCTCGGCAGGCCCATCCCGACCCCCTTGCCCTGCGCTTTGGTGGTGAAGAAGGGCTCCAGGGCCCGCCGCCGGGTCTCCGCGTCCATGCCGGAGCCGTTGTCGGTGACCGACAGCGCCACGTAGTCGCCGGACGCCAGGGCGAGGCCCGCCGCTTCGGACGACTTCTCGTCGAGGTGGATGGTCTCGGTGGCGAAGATGAGCTCGCCCCCCTCGGGCATGGCGTCGCGGGCGTTGAGGCCGAGATTGAGGATGGCGTTCTGCAACTGGCCCGGGTCGCCCTGGACGACGGGGCAGTCCGCGTCCAGGCGCTGGCGGATGCGGATGCGGCGATCGATGGTGTGGCGCAGGAGGCTGGCCACCTCGCCGACCAGTTCGTGCAGGTCGACCCGCACGACCAGGAACTTGCCCTTGCGTGCGAAGGCGAGGAGCTTGCCGGTCAGGTCCGCGGCGCGCTGGGTGGTGGCGAGGATGCCCTCGAGCAGACGCAACTGGTCGGGGTCGCGGATGCGGGTGGCCAGCAGGTCGGCGTAGCCCATGATGCCGGCGAGCTGGTTGTTGAAGTCGTGGGCCACCCCGCCGGCGAGCTGGCCGATGGCGTCCATCTTTTCGGCGTGCCGGAGGCGCTCCTCAAGCCGCTTGCGTTCGGTGATGTCGACCGCGAGGACGTAGAAACCGTCCGGTTCGCCCCCGGCGTTCCGGCGCGGGATGTACTCGACGTGGAAGGTGACCGACGATCCGTCCGCGGTGGGATGGACGTTGTCGAAGCTGACCCGTTCGCCGGCGAGGGCCTGGTCGAGGTGCGGACGGATGCGGGCGGTCACCTCCGGACCGAAGACCTCTTCGATGCGCTTGCCCACCAGCTCGGACGGTGGTCGGCCGAGGAGGCGCTCGTAGATGTTGTTGGCGAAGACGTAGCGCTCTTCCCGGTCGACGATGGCGATGCAGGCGGTGAGGCTGTCGGCCATGGTCTGGAGCTGTTCGCGGGCTTCGTCCGCCCGGTGCTCGGCGATGCGGCGGTGGTCCAGCTCGGTCCGCAGATCCGCGGTGGCCACGCGGACGCGGCGCCGGAGGAGCGCGTTCCAGGCCAGGACCAGCGCCACGAGCAGCACAATCGGCCCCAGGACCCAGGCGAGGATCCGGAGCGTCTCGTTGCGCAGACGCTCGGCCTCGTGCACGCCGAACCACTTCAGGTAGATGCGCCGGTATTCGCCGGTCTCCCGCAAGAGGGCGAGGCCCTCGTTGAGCTGCGTCAAAAGCGCACGGTCGCCCTCGCGCACCGCGAAGCAGTAGTCGCGCAACTGCAGGGCCGGGCCGACGGTGCGGATGCCGGCGAGGTCCAGCTTGCTGCGGAGGTAGAGCCCCTGCAGCTTGGAGACGAGCGCGCAGTCGTGCCGGCCGGCGGCAAGGCGGCGGAGCGCCTCTTCCGGGTCCGCGACCGGGACGATGGTTACCGAGCGTTCCTGCCCGCGCAGGAAGTCGTGCATGATGTCGCCGTCCTGCACCAGCACCTCCCGCCCCTGCAGGTCCTCCAGGCTTCGGACGGGGCTGCCGTCGCGGACGAAGATCGCCTGGCTTACGACGATGTGCGGGGGCGAGAAGTCCACCTCCTCGTCGCGATCGGGAGAGAAGTACATGCCGGTGATGAGGTCGATGTCGCCGGATTCCAGATCCTCCCGCACCCGGCTCCAGGGGCCGAGCTCGATGGTGGCCTCCAGGTCCAGGATGGCGCAGACGGCCCGGAAGACATCGATGTTGAAGCCGGCGGGCTGGCCGGTCTCGTCGAGGAATTCGTAGGGCGGGTAGTTTTCGTCCCCGCCGGCGCGGAGGGTGCGCCGGATCTCGCCGCCCTGCAGCAACGGCGCAAGAACGAGGAACGCCAGCAGCAGAACCGCAGGGCGCCGGCCCGACACGCCGATGACGGCAGCGCGGGAAAGGGCGGGGGCCAGGGGTGCGGGGCGAAGATGCGTAATCATCTGTTTTTAATCGTGTTATGGAAAAGGCGATGCAGGATTTCCGAAACGGGATTGGCGGTGTCGCGGGCCCGGAAATCCGCAACGGTCAACCCTCGCGATCAAGATACCTCGTTCTGGACCGTAATGCGATAAGAATCTGGTCAATCTTCGCTCGCGGGACCGGGCAGGCGGTTTTCGGGTCCGTTTTGCGAAAATCACAAAAAATCACTTGTCAGTACAAATACTGCAGGGTATACTGCGCTAATAGTGCAGTGCGCAAAGTGATTCGGGAAGCATTCGGAGGGTTCCCTGGTGTCGTCCAAAAGCACGCGACATGACGAGATCGTGGCCGCCATCCGCGCTTCCATTGTCGCGGGGGAGTATGCGCCCGGCGAGCGCTTGCCGCCGCGGACCGCAGTCGAAGCCGAATTCGGCGCAAGCTCGGCGACGGTGCAGAAGGCGTTCGACACGCTGGCGCGGGAGGGGTTTGTGCATTCGGCGCGGGGGTCGGGGACGGTGGTGGCCGAGCACCCGCCCAACGCGTGCCGGTTTGCGGTCGTCTTCGACAAGGAGCCCGGCGCCCCCGGCTGGACGCAGTATTATGCCGCGTTCCTCCAGGCGGCGCAGGCGCAGGACCAGGCGGGGGGGCGGCGGTTCGTGCCCTACTACGGAGTGGTGGCCAACCCGCCGAGCCCCGCGTACGAAGCGCTGCTGGAGGATGCCGGGGCGCACCGCCTGGCGGGGGTGATTGCCCATTCGCTGCAGCGGCTGCAGAATGACTCGCCCCTGCTGGACGATGACGCGCCCCCGGTGGTGATGGTGACCGCCTCGGCGCCGCGCCCGGGGATGACGGTGCTGGCGCTGGACAACCGCCGCTGGGCCGAGATTGCGGTCGCGCGGCTGGCGCACCTGGGGTGCCGGCGGCTCGGGGTGATCTACGTCGAGAGTCTGCAGACCCTGTCGCACCTGCAGGACGCGGCGAGCGCGGCGCAGATGACCATTCCGGCGGAATGGGTGTACCGCGCCTGTCCGTGTCCGCGCGGCCAGGACGGGGTGCGGGACGTGGTGCGGCTCCTCCTCTCCCGGCCGGCGCCGGATCGGCCGGACGGGTTGATCCTGACCGACGACCATTTCGTCGAGGCCGCGTCGGGGGGGATCATCGAGGCGGGCCTGCGTACGCCCGACGATCTGCGGGTGGTCGCGCACGCCAACTTCCCCCACGTCACGGCCACGGCGCTGGCGATCGAGCGCTTCGGCTTCGACCTGGAGGTGGTGTTGCAGGAAGGGGTGCGGGCGATCGAGGCGCGCCGGCGGGGCGAAGCCCACCCCGAGACCGTTCGCGTGCGGCCGATTTTCGGCTGGAGCGAGGTGCACGAGACGGAAGGCGCGGGATCGTTTGCCGTCCCGTAGCCTGTGCGCTGTTTACGGGTTCCGCGCACCCCGGCAGTCCTTAAGACGCGGCTAACAATACGTTCTGCCATCAGATGACTGACGTTATTGTTGGATGCGTCCTTACAATGATAGGGAGCGGTTCGGGGCGCATCCGGTGCGGGACGGCGTCCTGGTCTGGATCGAATCGGACGGCGGGCCGGTTTTGATTTGCAGCAGCGAAAGGGCATGTGGAATGCAGAACGAGTGCGTGGTCATTACCGGCGAGCGGGCGGTGGAACTGCAGCCGATGGAACTGGACGAAACGCTCGGCGCCGGCGAGATCCTGGTCGAGACCGAATGCACCTTTATCAGCGCGGGGACGGAGCTCTCGATCTACACTGGAACCGAAGCGATGGCGCGCCAGCCGGGGGCGTGGTGCGCGTGGCCGTTTGCGTGCGGGTATGCGAACGTGGGGCGTGGGCGGGCGGTGGGGGAGGGCGTGAGCACCTTCGCGCCGGGGGATCGGGTTTTCAGTCTGGCGGGGCATGGCCGGTATGCCAAGCTGTCGACCGACGCGCTCCTGGTGCCGGTGCCGTCGGAACTGGGCCCGGACATCGCGGTTGCGAGCCGCATGGCCGGCGTGGCCACGACGGCGGTGACGGTGGCTGCGTTCGGCATGGACCCGTGGGTCGTGGTTTTCGGCCTCGGCATGGTGGGCAACCTCGCCGCGCAGGCCTGCCGCATCCAGGGCGGACGGGTGATCGGGGTCGACCCGGTCGCGAGCCGCCGGACCCTGGCGGAGACCTGCGGCATTCCCCACACCACCGGCGGCGACGCCGAGACGGTGCGCGCGGACATTGAGCGCATCACCGGCGGGGCGATGGCGGCCATCACGGTCGAGGCGGTGGGGCACACCGGGGTGATCCGGCAGGCGCTGGGGGTGACCGCCGACTTCGGGCAGCTCGTTCTGCTCGGCACGCCGCGGGCGCCGGTGGAGACGGACGCGACCGCCTTCTTCAACGACATCCACCTGCGCTGGATTACGGTGCGGGGGGCGCTGGAGTGGAACCTGCCGCTCTACCCCGGCAAGGGCCTGGAGGGGCAGGGGATCGGTGCGTCGCTCTACGCGAAGCAGAACGCCATCTTCGACTGGATCGTACGCGGCGAGCTGCGCATCGAACCGCTGGTGAGCCACCGCGTGCCGCCCGAAGAGGTGAAGGCCGCCTACGAAGGCCTCCTCAACGAACCGGAGACCTACACCGGCGTCGTCCTCGACTGGCGGTAAGGAGCAGGATGGGGTAAGCCCCATCCTGCCAACGGCCATCCCTTATATGTGTGCCCTCTCTGCCTTTTCGGTCCCCAGCCAGCCACAAGTGGCGTTGTCGGTTTAGGGCGGCCACGGCCCCAGGTAGGCGTTCAGGCCATACCAGGGACCCGGAAACAGCGGCCACAGGGAAGAGTCGCCATGCCAGACCTTTTGTCCGAAGCCGGTGGTGAACAGTTCGCTGCCGTCCGGCATGTAAAAGGGGGTCAGCACCTTGCGGCCCCAGGGGTAGGACGCCTTGTACACCTGGTTGCACTCGGACATCGCGAACCAGCGCACGCTGCCGTCCGCGAAGCCCTGATTGGTTCCGCGCGGGTCGCCCGGCGAGCCATGCGGCGTTGTGGTCTGCGCTGGGTTGTACACCGATCCGGAGAGGATGCGGAAGACATGAATGTCCAGGATCAGGGGCTCTTCGGAGGGACGACGGATGACCTTGCGCGGCATGAAGCGGGTGTTGCCGGTTCCGTTGGCCGGCCCTTTGTAGAGCCCGAGAAACGATCCGTAGCCGACAAAAAAGCCGCCGTAGCCGGGGGCGATGCATTCGCCAATGGCCCAGGTCGACGTGGGGTCGCCCCATACGCCTCCGCCGCCGGGCATGGTTGCCTGGTAGTACATCTTGCTGTCCCGCTCCAGCCCGGGGCAGACCAGGAGATCCGGCACGTGGGCCTTTTTGGGATCCGGTGAGGATCGCAGAAGCTCATCGCCCCAATCCGCCGCGAGGTACTCCTCGCAGAATCCCCGCGTGAACCCTCCCGTACCCACGCCATATTCAGGCTC
>CAZKKD010000274.1:0-6035 GCA_964553265.1 uncultured Planctomycetales bacterium
CGAAGGGGCCCGCCTGCGCAACCGTATCCTGGCGGACGCGATGCAGGACGGACGGATCCCCGCCTACCTTCGCCTTGACCATGACATGGCGGACAGCCGGGGGACGCTGGTCAGCCTGGAGTCGCTGGACCGCACTTGGTGGCCGCACTTTGCCCGGGCCATCGAACCGCTGAAGAAGGTGGACGCCACGCTGGTCTGGCACTGTGACGGCAACCTGATGGGCATGATTCCCCGCCTGATCGAATGCGGGGTGAACGGCCTGCAGGGCTTCCAGTACGAAGATGGCATGGACTATCTGCAGATCGCATCGCTGCGGGACGCGCAGGGCCGTCCCCTCCTGATCCAGGCCGGTGTGTCGGTGACCACCACCCTGCCGCACGGCACGCCCGCCGAGGTGCGCGGACAGCTTCGCTGGCTGGTCGAACACGGCCCGGACGTCGGCCTGTTCCTCGGGGCCAGCAGCTCGGTGGCGCCGGGGGTGCCGTGGGAGAATCTGCTGGCATTGGCCGAAGGACTGGAGTACTATGCCGCAACCCCCCGATAGCCGGCTCCGCCGGCGGTTCGCTTCCCCAGCTTTCGACAGGAACGCGTGATGGGCCAGGCTGTTCTCTGCATTGCGATTGCCGGCTGTCTCTGGGCCGGGGTGGGGGTGATCCTCAGCCTGGCGATGCGACGGGAGGCGTCGCTGCCTGCGCTCTTCCTGGTCGCGGCGGTGGTGGGGCTGGCGCTCCGCTGGCTGCTCTTCCCCGATGTGGCGCGGCTCGGTCGGGCGGAAAGCGTTCCCCGCCTCGGGGATCTCGTCCCCGTCATGCTGGCAGGGGGGCTCTTCGGCGCGTCCGGGATCATGCTGCTGCAGGAGGCCATGGGACGCGGGCACCAGGGGATGACCTGGACCATCGGACAGTCCGCGCTGGCGGTGCCGTTCCTGGCCGGAGTGTTCGTCTTCGGCGAGGAGGCGGCGGGCGGGCGCGTCGCGGGGGTCGGGCTCATCCTTGCGTGTCTGCTCCTCTTCGGCGTCGCCCGCAGGAAGGAAGCCAACGCCGAGGCGTTGCAGGGCCGCTACCCGGACCCCGCCGATGCGCCGCCCGCGGATACGGATACGGCCGGATCGCAGAGGATGGTCGGGACGGCGGAATCAGAAGAGCCGGAAGGGCCTGAAGGAATGGACGGATCGGGGCGCGGGGGCGCAGCAGCGACCGCCGGACCGGTGGCCGCGGCGTTCCGCATCGGGGCGTATCCGCTGGCGCTGGTTGCGTTCTGCTTCATCGGGTTGCAGCAGACGTTCTGCACCGTACCGAGCCACTGGGACGGCTGGCGCGACGTGGCCGGTCTTCGGCAGCCGCTGGTGGCGAGCGGGGCCTTTCTCGTCTTCGCGGGCCGCGCGGCCTGGGTGCGACCGCGCCCGGATCGGGCGGCTGTGATGCTGGGCCTCATTCTCGCCTGCATCAGCGTACTGGCGGAAAACCTGCTCTTCCGTGGTCTCGACGGTCTCGCCCTCGTCGGTCGGGTCTCCATCGGCTTTCCGCTGGCGATCAGCATCTGCATTATCGGGTTCGCCCTGTTCCGGGGCGTGCTGATGCGCGAACGCTTTACGCGCCTGCACCTGCTCGGGCTCGGGTGCGGCGTCGCCGGCGCCGTCCTGGTGGCCGGCTGATCCGCCCGTGATCCCCCCTGCGCCGGGCGTGCTCCCTCCGGACATTGATGTGCGGCGGCCGTACATGGTACCCCCTCCGTGATACAGTCCTTGACGCAGCTGGCATCTCCCCGGAGAAGTTCGAGGGAAGCGAGAGCAGAACTGACTGGTCAGTTTCTTCAAAAATGTCGGAACTTTGCGCAATATGTTGTGGCGGGGCGCCGTTGTGCCTGTTGTGCAGCGCATTCTGCGGATGGGGCAGGGGCGCATTCGGACGGAGGAAACCGGGGATGAGGACGCTGGCGGACGGCTGTCGGGCCGGGTTTACCCTGACCGAACTCCTGATTGTGATGGCGGGGCTCGGTGTGCTGGCTGGGCTGCTCCTGTCGGTCCTGACGGGGGCGGAACGGACGGCGACGCAGACGGCCTGCGCGTCGAACCTGCGGCAGATCGGCGTGGCGCTGACCATGTACGTCGACGCAACAGAGCATTTCCCCGCCTGTGCCAACATGCCGTCGCTCGGCCTCTCCGAACTGCCCCCGCCCAGCGACGCGCTTAGCGCGCAACTGGAGGGCGCGGTCGAGGTCTTTGCCTGTCCGGCCGACAGCACGTATTACGCGACCGAACGCTCCAGTTACGAGTGGAACATCATGCTCAACGGGCGGGAGCCGAACGGGGTGTCGTTTTTCGGGCACGTCGTCGAGCCGAAGGATCTGCGCGTGCTGTGGGATTTTGAGGATTTTCATGGCGAGGACGACCAGCCGGGCGCCCGCAATATCCTCTTTTTTGACAATAACGTTCGCGCGTTCTGAAGCGGAACACGTGTGGAGGGACGGGCATGCGCATCGACAAGGGGCGTCGGCGGAACCAAATGCGTCGTCTTCGTCGGAAGGTCCTGCTGGGGATGGGGGTTCTGGCGGTCGGCTTGCTGTTCGGGTGGAGTGCGATGGCGCTGATCGGCTGGATCTTCGGCGGGGCGCCGGGGGTGGGTGTGGACGCCGAGGGTCTGCCGACGCTGGACGTGGAGCAGGTGAACGCCCTGCCGCGCGAGAAGCGCGGCGTGGCGCTGGAAGCCTACGGCAAGGCGCTGGCCGCCGCCCGGCGCGGCCGGGACGACAGCGGCGGGGGCTGGCGCGTGCGCGGCCGGGACGAGGGGGAGGAGAACCCCGTCCGGCAGACGCTGGAAAAGCTCTCGGAGGAGGACCGCCACACCGTGATGCGAACGGCGTGGCAGACGATGCGGGAAGACCGCAACGACGAGCGGATGCAGGAGATCCGAGCGTTCTACGCCCTTTCCGAGGCAGAACGGGACGCCGAGCTGGACCGGCGCATTGATGAGATGCAGGCGCGCATGGCCGAACGTCGCAAGGAGATGGAGGCCCGCCGGGCCGAGCGCGAGAGCCGCGGTGATGCCGGTGGAGATGCGGACAACCGCCGGCCGGAAGGAGAGCGCCGGCACGGTGACGGCGAGCGCCAACCCCCGACCGAGGAGGAGCGGCTGAGCCGCTTCCGCGAATTCCGCCTCGACGACACGACCCCGGAGGAGCGTGCCATGCAGCAAGCGTATTTCGAAGCCCTGCGCAAGCGGATGGAAGCGCGGGGCATTGAGATGCGCGGGCCGGGCCGCCGCCGCTGAGCGTTTCCCTCCGAAGTCGCATTCGCCAGGGGTATCCCTCCTGAAGCACGTTCGGACGGCCTCCGTGTTTCTGTTTGACAGAAACGGGGCGGCGTAGCAGACTCCGCGTGCGGCAGTCGGGAATGCAGCGCAAAACTCAAAGAGACGGGTTTTGGAACGGTGCGGAGCCGGGAGGTCCCGGTTGTGCATGGTTGAGGTGCAACGGGTGCATTGGGCAGGAGGGAGAACAGGATGAGAGGGAAGCGTTGGTTGCCTGCGCTGCTGGTGCTGGCGTTGGCGGTGGCCGGCTGCATGGAGCCGCAGGAAGAGCCCCTCAGCGCGAAGGGGATGGAAGGGAAGAAGGCGCTGCAGGCCGGCGAGGTGCAGAAGGCCTTCGACCTGCTGGCCGACGCCTCGCAGGAGAACAGCGAGAACGCGTCCGACCAGATGGCGTACGGCGACGCGGCGATGGCGGCGGAGCGGTACGACGTTGCCTTCATGGCCTACGAGCGTGCGCTGATTCTCAAGAAGAACAACGCCGAAGCGATGATGGGCATGGCCCGCGCGGTCGAGAAGCTGGGCGCGCCCGTTCTGGCGCTGCAGTACTACCAGGCCGCTCTGCTCCATGGGCGGGGAGAGACCTACGCCGACGCCGAGGCGAAGGTCAAGGAACTCGGTGAGGTCGTGGCCAAGCGCCAGTGACGCCGGACTAAGGAGAACAGGATGAAGACGAAGATCCAACGCGGAATGCTCCTGGGCCTGGCGTGTGCGCTGGCGGCGACGGGCCTGTTGCGGGCGGGCGACGAGATGCCCGCCGAGGTGGCGAAGACCGCCGCGGTGCGCCGCTACGTGGCCGCGGACGCCGACGCGCGCGAGACACGCGTCCTGGAGGTGAAAGCGCCCGTCTACGTCGACGAGACGGTGAAGACCGCCCCCCGCGCGCGGGCGCAGATCCGCTTCGCCGACGGCAGCATTGTCGGCCTCGGCAGCGATTCCGAGCTCGTCGTGTCGAAGTACGTCTACGACGCGAAGGCGAAGAAGGGCGAGCTGAAGGTGAAGGTAAAGAAGGGCTTCTTCCGCGTCCTCGGCGGGGCCATCAGCAAGAAGGACCCCATCGTCGTCGAAACGCCGGTGGCCACCTGCGGCATCCGCGGCAGCCTGGCGTTCGGCTACTTCGACGAGGTCCGCGAGGTCCTGTACGTCATGGTGCTGAAGGGTGAGCTCACCGTCGACGCCAACGGCAAGGTGGAGACCGTCAACACGGCCGGCCACGGCACCGTGGTGGGCAAGGGACAGGCGCCGCAGCCGGGCCGCGAGTTCGACATCAGCGAGGTCAACACCGCGGCGGATTCCGAGCCGAACGACGTCTCCACCGGCAGCGACCCGGAGACCGGCGGCGAGGATTCGCAGGGCATCAGCACGCCGAGTTCCAGCAGCAGTTCGAGCAGCAGCAGCCACAGTCACTATCACTGATACGCGCCCGCGTTGGCCGCTCCTGGCGGCAATGCGGACGGGGGCACACCATCGAACGGGGTCGGCGATCCGCCGGCCCCGTTTTTCGATCCCGGGGCGGAGCCGCGGGCGGGGGACTACTTGGTCGTGAAGGTCCAGACCCCGTCCCAGTCCGGCGGGGGCGGATCGAGGAGGAAGCTGTCGGCGCGGTCGCGATAGACGCTGTAGAGGTGGTGGCCGTACCGGGTGTGGAGCGCGTCAAAGGCGGTGCGCGCTTCGCTGAAGCGGCCGGCCCAGTAAGCGTCCTGCGCGTCGTGGAAGGTCTGGATCTCTTCGCGGAGCGCTTCGTCGGGGGGGGCCGCGAGGAGGGGTTCGTAGATGGCGACGGGCTCGGCCTTGCCCTTGACGCGGACGCGGTCGATGCGGCGGCAGCAGACGCCCTCGCCGAGGGCCGCGCGGGTGGCCTCGGTCACCAGCAGGCGCGTCCCGTAGGGCTTGTTCAGGCCTTCAAGGCGGGAGGCGAGGTTGACGTTGTCGCCGATGACGGTGTAGTCGAACCGGCTGTCGCTGCCCATGTTGCCGACCGTCATCTCGCCGGTGTTGATGCCGATGCCGATGTCGATGTCCGGCAGGCCGCGCCGGCGCCACTCCTCCCGCAGGCCATCGAGCCGCCGCAGCATCGTGAGCGAGGCGGAGACGGCGTCCCGGGCGTGGGCGGGGTTGGGCAGAGGGGCGCCCCAGAAGGCCATGATCGCGTCGCCGATGAACTTGTCGACCGTTCCTTTCTGCTCCATGACGATGCCGGTCATGGCGGTCATGTACTCGTTGAGGAAGGCGGCCAGCGCGTCGGGGGCCATGCCCTCCGAGAGCGTGGTGAAGCCGCGCACGTCGCTGAAGAGCACGGTGAGGGTCCGGCGCTCGCCGCCGAGGCGCAGCGCGTCCGGCCGGGAAACGAGCGTCTCGACCACGTCGGGGGCGAGGTAGTGGCTGAACGCGTCGCGAACAAAGCGCGCCTCGCGGCCGATGAGGAAGTAGCGGCTCACCGTCACCGCGATGTAGACGAACGCGACCGCGAGGAGGGGATAGGCGATGCCGAGCACCTGGTTGTGACGGAATGCGAAGGCGTAGTCCGCCGCCAGGAGCCCCACCAGCGCCCCGGCGCCGGCCAGCGCCCCGTAGAGCGCGCCCACCCGCACGAGCAGGAGCGAGAGGCCGATCCCGGCCGCGAAGAGCGCCAGCGCCAGGAAGCCGCGTTCTCCCTCGGTGGAGTGGACCATCGCGTCGTCGGCGAGGATGTTGTCGATGATGGTGGCGTGGACCTCCATCCCCGGCATG
>CAZKKD010000275.1:0-6007 GCA_964553265.1 uncultured Planctomycetales bacterium
CCGATTGGGTGGGCTTTCTGCGCTCCGGGAACGAAATCCGGTTCGGCCATGCTTGGGGCCCACCGCAATTGGGCTGGCGGATAGTGATCCAGCACAAAATCGCGCCGGCGGCGGCACCACGCCAACGCCTCGGTGGCGCCGGGGTTCGCGGCAAGATTATCACGACAATGAAGGAAGGGCACCGCAGACCGCCCGACGCGAACGTGGTTCCGATCCGGAACACGGCGGATGGACCCGCCGGGGAGCCGCGCCCGCACCGACGGCGGCGAGAGACGGGGGACGACCCATGGCCGACCTGGCAACCACCTTTGCGCAACCCGGCAGCACCTATCGCGGCAAACCGTTCTGGGCCTGGAACGGCAAGCTGGAGGAGGAGGAGCTGCGACGGCAGATCCGCGTCTTCCACCGGATGGGCCTGGGCGGGGCCTTCATGCACTCGCGGGTCGGCCTGGACACGCCCTACCTCTCCGACGAGTGGATGCGGCTCGTGAAGGCCTGCATCGACGAGTGCGAAACGCTGGAGATGGAAGCCTGGCTCTACGACGAGGACCGCTGGCCGAGCGGCGCCGCCGGGGGCCTCGTCACCCGCGACGAACGCTACCGCGCCCGGGAGCTCCACTGCCGCGAACTCACCCCCGCCCGCTATCGGCCCGGCAAGGGGCGCCTCGCCGTCTTCGCCGCGCAGAAGAAGGGCGACGCGCTGACCGCATACCGCCCGCTCAAGGGAAGCGGCCGCCCGAAGAAGGGCGAGGTCGCCCTCGTCTTCGACGTGCGCACCCAGCCGACCAGCGACTGGTACAACGGCGCAAGCTACCTCGACACCATGAACCACGCCGCGGTGCAGCGCTTCCTCACCATCACCCACCAGGCCTACGCCGACGAAGCCCCGATCCGCAAGGCCTTCGGCAAGGTCGTGCCCGGCATCTTCACCGACGAGCCCAATCGCGGAGGAGCGCTGGCGCAGAGCACTTTCGACGGCGCGCCGTCCGTCTTCGCGCCGTGGACCGACCGGCTGCCGCAGATCTTCCGCAAACGCTACGGCTACGACCTCCTCGACCGGCTGCCGGAAGTCTTCTACGACATGGCGGGCGTGCCGGTGCGCGAGGCGCGGTACCACTACCACGACTGCACCACCTTCCTCTTCGTCGACGCCTTCGCGCGGCAGATCGGCGAGTGGTGCGAGCGCCACCGGCTGCTCCACACCGGCCACGTGCTGGCGGAGCCCACCCCCCGGAGCCAGACGCGGGTGGTCGGTTCGGCGATGCGCTTCTACGAGCACATGCAGGCGCCGGGGATCGACATCCTCACCGAACACGGGCGCGAGCTCGACACCGCCAAGCAGTGCGCCTCGGTCCTGCGGCAGACCGGCCGGACCTGGATGCTGTCCGAACTCTACGGCTGCACCGGCTGGCAGTTCCCCTTCGAGGGGCACAAGGCCGTCGGCGACTGGCAGGCCGCCCTCGGCGTCAACCTCCGCTGCCAGCACCTCTCCTGGTACACCATGGAGGGGCAGGCCAAGCGCGACTACCCGGCCAGCATCTTCTTCCAGTCCCCGTGGTGGGAGGCCTACGGCGCGGTGGAGGACTACTTCGCCCGCCTGGGCGTCCTCCTGACGCAGGGCGAGGCGGTGCGCGACCTCCTGGTCGTCCATCCGCTCGAGTCCACCTGGGTCCGCTACGCGCAGGGCGAGGACGCGGGCAAGGACCTCGACGCGCTCGATCAGGCCCTCGTCCGCCTGCGCAACATGCTCCTCGAAGCGCACATCGACTACGACTACGGCGACGAAGAGATGCTCGACCGCCTCGGCAAGGTGCGCCGCGGCAAGGGCGAGACGCCGCCCCGCCTCGCGGTGGGCAAGGCCGACTACCGCATGGTGCTGGTCCCCCCGCTGCGCACAATCCGCGGCTCGACGGTGCGCCTGCTGGAGCGGTTCGCCCGGTCGGGGGGCACGGTCGTCTTCGTCGGCGAAGGGCCCGACCACGTCGATGCCGTCCCCGGCGCGGACGCCCGCGACCTGCAGGAGGCCGACGGGGTGGAGACCTGCGTCTTCGACCCGCGGTCGCTCCTGAAAGCGGTGGAGCCCGCCCGGCGCGTTTCGGTCCTCGACCGCCGCGGCCGCGAGGTGAAGCCGGTGCTCTACCAGCTCCGCACCACGAAGGAGGGCCAGATCCTCTTCCTCTGCAACACCGACCGCGGCAAGGGCGCCGGCCCGGTGCGCGTACGCCTGGACGGCCGCGACGCCGAGGAGTGGGACGCGGCGACGGGCGAACGCTATCGCGCCAGCACCGCACGCGACGGCGACGCGCTGGTGATCGAAACCGACCTGCCGCCCGGCGGCAGCCGCCTCTTCGTGGTGCGCGACCGCGCCGTGCGCGGCCTCCAGCCCCGTCCCGAGGCGGGCAAGGGCCGGCGACGGACGCTTGACCGGAAGCGCTGGACCATCCAGCGGAGCGAACCCAACGTCTTCGTTCTCGACCGCCCGGCCTGGAAGCTGGACAGCGGCGCGTGGCGGAAACCGGACGAGATCCTCAAGATCGACCAGGCCTGCCGCGATCACCTGGGCCTGCCGCGGCGCGGCGGGCGCATGGCCCAGCCCTGGACACGCGCCGACCGCCACGGCGGGCCGTCCGCGCGCCTGGCGCTCCGCTACACCGTCCAGGTCGGCACGCCCCCGGACGGCCCGGTGGCGCTGGCGGTGGAACAGCCCGACCGCTTCGCCATCACGCTCAACAGCGTCTTCATCGACCCCGACGCGGCCGACGGCTGGTGGGTCGACCCGTCGCTGCGGCGCATCCCGCTCGATCCGGCGCTCCTCCGGCCGGGCGCGAACGAGCTGGTGCTCGAAACGCTCTTCCGCGAGGACCACGGCCTGGAAATGGTCTACCTTCTCGGCGAATTCGGGGTGCGGGTCCGGGGTGCGGACGCGACGATGGTGGCTGCCCCGCGCGAACTCCGGGTCGGCGACTGGACCCGGCAGGGACTGCCGTTCTACAGCGGCAACGTCACCTACGCCTGCCGGGTGACCCCCAAGTTCCGCAAGGGGCAGCGCATCCTGGTCGAAACGCCGCGTTTCGACGGCGCGGCGGTGCGCATCCACGTCGACGGCGCGCCGGTGGGCGTCATCGGCTGGGCGCCGCACGAACTGGACATCACCGACCACATCAAGAGCGGTCGCGCCTGCACGCTCGGCATCGAGGTGCTCGGCCACCGCCGCAACAGCCATGGCCCGCTGCACGATACGCGCGTCGTGAACCGCTGGACCGGTTCGGGCGAGTTCGTCACCGAGGGGGATCTCTGGACGGACGACTACCAGCTTGTGCGGATGGGGCTTCTGGCGCCGCCTAAGCTGTCGGTCCGGTAGGGGTCGGCAGGGGCCGTTCGCCGTCGATCGGCTGGCGGCCGGCAACGATGCGGAGGACGCGATCCACCCCGATCCGCCGCAACCGGTCGGCCTGTTGGGGAGTTGCGACAACATTGAGGAGTTTGCGCCGCCCGGCCGCGCGCTCATGCAGCTCCACGAGCGCGGCAAGAGACGTGCTGCGCAGCCGCGGCCCCCGGCGGATGTCGACCATCAATTTCGACTGATCGGACGCCAGCATCAGGCCCGCGTGCAGCGCAAAGTCGTCCCACGTGTCGCGCGTCAATGCGCCCTGAACGGAAAGAAAGCAAAATCCGGGTTCGGACAGGTCGTCGAACTCGAAGCGTGTCGCCGCCATGGCGGGTCCTCCCTGCAGCGCTGCCGCGTCATGCGGCCGGCCGTGCGGGGATCACTCTACCCGGTGACGGGACGCAGACAAAGTGAGAACTCTGTTTATGATTTGACGGCAAATCTTTCCGATTGTCCCGGTTTTCGGGCGCCATTGCAGGTGCCTGGCAGCAAAGGGCTTCCAGAAATCGATTTCAGGAGATCCGTGCGATGGGCCACAGCATTGCCGAACAGATTCTGCAGAAACACCTGGTCGAAGGCACGCCCGAAGCGGGCCAGCCGGTCGGCATCCGCATCGATCAGACGCTCACGCAGGACGCCACCGGCACGATGGCGTACCTCCAGTTCGAAGCGCTCGACCGCGACCGGGTGGCGACCGATCTGTCGGTAAGCTACGTGGATCACAATACCTTGCAGCAGGGGTTCGAAAACGCGGACGATCACCGCTACCTGCAGGACGTGGCCGCGCGCTACGGCATCGTCTTTTCGCCGCCCGGCAACGGCATCTGCCACCAGGTCCACCTGGAGCGTTTCGGCGTGCCGGGCAAGACGCTCCTCGGCAGCGACAGCCACACGCCCACCGGCGGCGGCCTGGGCATGATCGCCATCGGCGCGGGCGGGCTGGACGTGGCCCTGGCGATGGCGGGCCGCCCGTTCCGCCTGACGTGGCCGAAGGTGCTCCGGGTGGAGTTGACCGGCGCACTGGGACCGTGGGTGGCGGCGAAGGACGTCATCCTGCACCTCCTCTGCATCCTCACCACCAAGGGGAATGTCGGCTGCCTGGTGGAGTACGGCGGTCCCGGCGTCGCGGCGCTCAGCGTCCCGCAGCGGGCCACCATCACCAACATGGGCGCGGAGCTGGGCGTGACGACGTCGCTCTTCCCCAGCGACGAAACCACCCGCGCCTTCCTGGCCGCACAGGGCCGCGAGGACGCCTGGGCCCCGCTCGCCGCCGATCCGGACGCGACCTACGCCCGGACCATCGAGATCGATCTCGGGGCGGTCGAGCCCCTCTTCGCGGCGCCGCACAGCCCGGACAACGTGGTCCCGGTGCGGGAGCTGGCCGGAACGCGGGTCGACCAGGTCTGCGTCGGGAGCTGCACCAACGGGAGCTTCCGCGACCTCATGTGCGTGGCGAAGCTGCTGGAGGGCCGGCAGGTGGCGCCGGGGCTGTCGCTCATCGTCGCGCCGGGGTCGCGCCAGGTGCTGGAGATGCTGGCCGAGAACGGCGCGCTGGCGACCCTCGTCGCGGCGGGCGCGCGCGTGGCGGAGTCGGCCTGCGGCTTCTGCATCGGCCAGGGACACGCGCCGAACTCGGCCGGCTTCAGCATCCGCACCTCCAACCGCAACTTCCAGGGCCGCAGCGGCACCGCGGACGCGAACATCTACCTCGCGAGCCCCGAGGTGGCCGCCGCCGCCGCATTGACGGGCGTGGTGACCGACCCGCGCGACCTGGACGCCGCGCCGCCCAAGGTGGCCGAGCCGGACGCGTTCCGCCTCGACGACAAGCACTTCGTCCAGCCGCCGGCCGACCCCGCGACGGTGAGCATCCGGCGCGGCCCCAACATCGGCGACCCGCCCCCGACCGATCCCCTGCCCGCCACGCTCCGCGGCGAGGCGGTGCTGAAGGTCGGCGACAAGATCACCACCGACCACATCATGCCGGCCGGTGCGCGGCTGAAGTACCGCTCCAACGTGCCGAAGTACGCCACCTTCGTCTTCGAAGGGGTCGATCCCACCTTCCCCGAACGCTGCCTGGCGAACAAGGAGAAGGCCATCGCCAACGTGGTGGTGGCCGGAGAGAGCTACGGGCAGGGCTCGAGCCGCGAGCACGCCGCCATCTGCCCGCTCTACCTGGGCGTGCGCGCGGTGGTGGCGAAGTCGATCGAGCGCATCCACACCGCGAACCTGGTGAACTTCGGCCTCCTGCCGCCCGTCTTTGCCAATCCGGCCGACTACGACGGCCTCGAACCGGGCGACGCGCCGGCGCCCGCCCACCTCCCCGCCCAGCTCCGCGCCGCCCGGGCCCTCCGGCTCCCCACCCCGCCCGTCGCCACCCCGCCCCCGCCGCGGGCCGCGTCAGCAGCAGCACCTCCTGCGACGGCGCCTCCGGGTCCGGCGGCTGCGCCACCACCCGCGTGCGCCCCGGCCGGTAGCGCGACCAGAGGGGGGCCCCGGAGGCGGCCTCCAGCGCCCACACGCGGCCCGCGCGCGTCGTCAGCAGCAGTACCGCTTGCTCCGCCGCCTGGCCAGGCGCCAGCCCACCCTCCCCCGCCCCCCCGCCCCCCGCCCCCCCCCGCC
>CAZKKD010000276.1:0-6004 GCA_964553265.1 uncultured Planctomycetales bacterium
GTTCGCGTCCGCCGGCCGCTGGGACGGGCCGAGCGGGGCCTCCAGGGCGGCTTTGCCCTGTTCGGCGGTTTCGGGAATGACGGTGAGGGCCGCGGGCGGTCCGCCGTCGCGCCGGATCGAGACCGGGTCGGCCCAGTCGGTCTGCCGCCAGGCCAGGCGGGCCAGGAGGAGCCCGTCGTCGTTAAGGGATCCGGCAGGAGCGGCGGTGGCCTCTCCGTCGGGGGACGGTTCCTCTCCGGGCGGTTGCGGCGGCGGGGTTGTGCCGTCGCGCGGGATGCGGACGACCCGCACCTCCGCCCCCGGCGTGCCGGTGTCGGCGGCCGCGTCGCGCGGGGCGCGTGCGGGCGGGGCTTCGGTCTCGCGGCTGTCGGCGCGCTCGCCCAGCTGGTCGGCCCGCGGCGGGCGGTTGAGGAGGCCCCGGTCGCGGAAGCGGGCGCTTCGTGCCGGCCGGTCCGTCCCGTCGCAACCGCAGAGCACCAGCAGGAGGGCCAGTCCCGCGACGCCGCCCGCCAGGCGGCTCCGGGCACGGCGTGCGGCGCCGAAGCGGTCAGTCGCTGTCGTCGGCGCTGTCGTCGTCATCAATGTCGTCCTCGTGGGCGTCCATGAACCCCTCGACATCCACCTGCATGGCGGCGTGCCGCTCGCGGATGAGCTTGAGGCGAGCTTCCATGTCGATGGTGCTCTTGCGTTTGCCGCCGCCGCCCTTCTTCTTCGACGCGCTCTTCGACGATGCGGCGGACTTGCTCTTCGCGGGCGACGGCGTTTTGGCCGACTCCTTCTTCTTCGTCGGCGCGGATTTCGAAGGTTTGGCCTTGGCGTCCGTCTTCGCTTTGGCGTCGCCGGAGGAGGTCTTCTTCGTCGTGGCGGTTTTCTTCTTCGCCGCTTTCTTGGTTGCCTTCCCGGCGCCGGTATCCTTCTTGGCGCTGGTTTTCTTCTTGGACGAAGAGGATTTGGATGTCGTTTTTTTGGCCATGATTTCTCGTTCGCCTTGTTCGCTTCAGGGGCTGTCGGGGGCTGCAGAGAGTTCCGGGCCGCAGGGCAGGGGGCCGAAGCGGGCATCCCGGGGGCTGCCGCATCTGCAGGACCGCGCGCGCGCCGGGGTCGTCAAAAATCGAACTTCGCTTTTCGGGGAGCGCCTTCGCGCGAAGGCGCGGGGGCATCCGCGGCCGGCGGCGGGGGTGTCGCCGGGGCGGTCCCGCCCTTGTCGGTGGCTTCCAGGAGGGCCGGCATCTCCCGTTCGATGCTGGTGATCAGTTCGGCCAGCAGCGTCCGGCGGTTCTCCAACTCGTCGATCTCCTCCGTGGTGGGCAACTCCTTGACCGTCATGGTGTAATAGGGGCTGAGGCTCTCCAGGTACCGGTGCACCTCGATCTCGCGCAGCTTGTCGCGGATCGTGCTTTCCAGCTTGGTCAATTCTTCCTGGCGGGCCTCCTTCTCGTCGCGGAGGACCTGGATCTTTTCGAACGGGGACAGCTGAACGGCAATTCGTTCCTGGGGCATCCTTCCGCCTCCCTTCTCATCACCTGACCGGCGCGACCGGTGCGCGTCCTGCGCGTCCGACCAGGCGGGCCGTCTGTCGGGTGGCTGCCCTAGACGCCGGGCTGCGGCGGAGACGGCGGCGCCGCAGGCGGGGTCGGGTGGTCGGGTGCGGCGGCGGGGCCGGCGCCCGGCTGCTGGGGCTCTGCGCTGCTCCCGTCCGCTTCCGAGGCCTCCTGCATGACACGCTTCTTCATGAGGCGCCCCACCTTGAAGTGCACCATGCGCTTGGCCGGGACGTGCACCGTCTCGCCCGTGCGGGGGTTGCGTGCGACGCGGGGCTTCTTGTGGACGATGTCGAAGACGCCGAACTCGCGGAACTCCAGGCGGTTGCCGGCGGCAAGCTCCTCGATGATCTGATCCAGGAAGGTCTGGATGATTTCTTTGGTCACATCCTGCTTCTGGTTGGTCATCTTGGAGATGCGCTTGACCAGTTCCCGCTTCGTGGTCGCCATGTATCTTCTCCTTCCTCGGGCCCGCCCCGCGCATCCATGCAGTCGGAGCTTGCTGCGGCCGAATGTCCCCGGTGCCGCTTCGGGCCGTCCGATAAAACCAGTCTCCCCAGTACTTGCCCTGTCCATGCGAACCGTTCCTACTATAAGTGCAGCGAAATTGGTCGTCAAGGTCGTATAGGAAAAAAACTTATGGAAAATCCGGACCACGGGCAGCCGGCCGCTCATCCCCGGCCCCGGGCCGATAGCGCTCTGTAGCCCTGTCGGGCCGAATGCGTGGGGAACGTGGGGGGCGAAGGGCCTGTAAGGGGAACTGGAAAAAGGAATAACGTAGGGGCAGCGAAATCGCCCCGGCAGGACGCCACAGCGACGTTGACGCCGCGAACGCGGCTGGAGCGGGGCCGTCAGGAAGGCGGTTGGATCACCGGTGGGGGCTTACCGTGGTTGCGGGGTGTCCATCCTATTGCGGGAACAGGAAGTTGCGGATGCCGGTGAAGACCAGTTGCGCCGAGATGGCCGCAATGATGAGCCCGGTCAGGCGGCTGAGGATGGTGATGCCACGCCGACCCAGCACGCGCTCGACCAGCGCCCCCGCGTACAGGAGCAGGCCGACCGCGAGTACCGCAGCCAGAAGCGCCAGGCAGCCGATCACCTTCTGCCAGGCGTCCTGCACCTCCGCCCCGAGGATGAGGAGTGCGCCCGTCGTCGCCGGACCGACCGTGATGGGGATGGCGAGCGGGACGACGGAGGCTTCCTCCAGGTCGACATCGCGCCCGGCCACGCGGTCGCCGCGGACCAGGTCGACCCCCGAGAGAAAGAGGAGCGCACCGGCCCCGATGCGGAAGCTGTCCAGCGTGATGCCGAAGATCTGGAAGATGCTGTCCCCGAAGAAGTAAAGGACGAGGCTGATCAGGATGACCGCGCGGGTCATCCGCGCCGCGGCACGGCGACGCAGCTTCTCTTCCGCGTCCCGGGTGAGCGACAGGAAGACCGAGAGCACGAAAAACGGGGTCAGGAGAAAGAAGAACTTCACGAAAATGGCGAAGAAGTAGGCTGTCGGCCCCATGGCGTTCTCCGTACCGTACTCCCGGTCGCGAAAGAGCTGCAGGCGACGGCATGGCCGGACCGTCGGCAGGTCTGTTTGCCGGTACGCTCAGGATTGTATACGCTTTTCCCGCGTACGCAAGCGGTTGCGTCATCTGCCGGTTCGCGTCACGGGGGGCGGCTGCGTACCTGCCTGGGCTGACGGCACAGGGAAGCGGGGATCCCGGTGGGCCGGAATCCCCGCTTTCGGGTGGCGCCATCTCGGAACGGCTCGAATGCCGTGCTGGCGTCAGAAGACGGCCCCTTCGAAATCCCCGCCGCCGTCGGCCGGTCCCTGGCCGTTGCCTTCGTCGGCATCGGGACCGCCGCGGGGGCGCTTGCCGTCGCCCGGGCCGCCCTTGCGGTCCTCGTGGAGCTTCTTGACCGTCTCGATCAGCTTCTCGGTCCCGGCGGCCTTGTTGGCTTCCAGGAGGTCGGCGAGGGCGCGGTGGTGCCGGGCGAACTCGTCGATCATGCGGCCGGCCACGTCCGGGAGCTTGGCCTCGACCTGCTGCTGGATGGCCTCCCGGTCCACTTCCCCGCCGTCCTGGCGAGCGGCTTCGACCGTGGTCTTGATCAGTTCCGGCACTTCCTTGCGGATGGCTTCGACGTTGGCGCGGTGGGTCTCCCTTTCGGCCTTGACGGCGTCCAGTTCCAGGAACCAGGCCAGCGGTCCCTGGCCCGGCCTCTGCCGCCCGCCGCGCTGTCCGCCGCGGCGCTCCTTCATCCGTTCGCCCATCTGCCCTCGGCGCTTGCCGGCCGCTGCATCCCCCCCGTTTTCGCCTTCGTCCTGGCTCCAGGCGGGAACCGCGACGACGAGCGTGAGCAACAGGGCGGCCAGTATGCGCAATCCCTTGCGTTCCATGGTCTCTTTCCCTTCCCGATGTCCGTGGCCGTGGCCCCGCGGCGCGCGGTGTCCCAGGCGGGCCCGCCGGATCGTCCGACGGGTCCGGGGCCGGTCTGTGATTCGGTCCGATGCTACTCCTCTTTGGCCGTTGCGCCGCGGCGGGCCTGGCGCGCCCGGATGGCGTCGCGCAGGGCGGCGCGCTCTTCGGGACTGGCGTCGCGCATGCGTTCCCGCGTACGGGCCCAGTCCACCGAGCCGTCTTCGTTGCGGACGATCCGGTCGGTAACCGTGGCCTCGACGGTCTTCGACGTTCCGGTCTGCTCGTTCGTGGTGGTTCGCTGGAGCGTTTTGGTGCGTTCGCCGGCCTCGCGGACCACCTCGCCCTGCTGATCGCTGGTCCAGGCCTTGCCGTCTTCGGTCTCGCCCCTGGTCTCGGCGGTCCAGGTGCGCCCGTCTTCGGTGCGCTTGCCCTCGCCGGTGGTGGCGGCGGTCCAGGACTTGCCCTGGGCGTTGGCGCCGGTGGCGTCGCGGGTCCAGGTGACGCCGTCCTCGGTCCGCGTGCTGGTGGTCGTGTCCGAGCGCGTCCGGGTCCTGCCGTCGGCGGTAGTGGTGGTGCCTTCGCGGGTCCAGGTGGCGCCGTTCTCGGTCTTCGTGCCGGTGGCGGTGCTGGTGTGCGACCGGTTCTCCCCCTGGACGCTGCTGTTGCGCGTGAGGGAGCCGTCCTCGTTTTTCGTCGTGGTGCTGTTGCCGGAAACGGTCTTGGACTGGCCGGTCTGGTCGTTGGTGACGGTCTTCTCCCATTCTTTCGTGCGGGTTCCGTCCTGCCGTTCGACGCTGCCGGAGCGGTCGACGGTCCAGGCCTTCTTGCCGTCCTCGGTCTGGCCGGTGCTCTTCGACGTCCAGGTGCGGCCGGTTTCGGTGCGGGTGCTTTCGCCCCTGGTCTCGCTGGACCAGTTCTTTCCGGCACGGTTGGTGCCGCTGGATTCGCGGGTCCAGCGACCGCCGGTGTCCGTCTTCTCGCCCTTGACGGTGTCCTGGCGGGAGCCGCTGCGTCCGCCGGGACCGGTACGGGTGGCCTCGCGGGTGGCGGTGCCGCCTCCGCCTTCGGCACGGCTGCGCTGGCGGGCGACCTTCGCCGTCGAGGTGCCGCCGCTTCCGCTGGCGCTGCGGGTCCGGGTTCGGGCCTTGCCCTCCTGCGCCCGGACGGACATCGTGAGCAGGCCTGCAAGCGCCACCGCCACTGTCCATCGCCTTGCCGTCAGCAGGTTCACGGTCGATCTCCTTGCGTCTGTCGCTTCGCCGCGGTCACGGCCGGTCTCTCGGTACGCGGCCCGGTGCGCCGTGGCGTCTGCGAGCGTCTGGTTTTCCGGTCCTTCATTGCCCGTCGGGGTCGGGTTCCGGCGGGGGCGGCCCGTGGTCCGCGGGCGCGAGGCGTTCTGCCAGGAACGCGTCGATGTGTTCGCCCCGGTGCTCGATGCGCCGCTGCAGCATCTCCTCGGCTTCCTGGAGGCGGGCCTGGACCTCTTCGAGCCGCCGGCGGCCCTCCTCGATGGCGATGCGGCGGCGCTCGGTGGTCAGGTCGAAGGCCTCCTCCACGATGGCGCGAAGTTCGTCGCGGAGCGCGGTCCGCGTGGCATCGTCTTCGGCCTTGTGGTAGCGCGCGATGAGTGTGCGGACCTCTTCGTGCAGGGCTTCGCTGGCTTCGCGGTTTTCCTGGATGCGTTCCCGGACTTCCGGATCCGGCTGCATGCCTGCATGAAGCGGGTTGCCGTTGCGGCCCGGGCCGCCGTCCCGGCGGTGGGGCCCCTCGCCGGGGCCGCCGCGGCGGAGCCGGCCCTCGCCGTCGCTGTCGCCGGCATCGTGGAGGCGGCGGAGTGCGTCCACGGCGCGGCGGTACGCGTCCGGGTCGCGTTCCCGCAGGGAGGAGAGGCGCTTGTGGACGAACGGGCGGCGTTCTTTCAGCCGGCTGAGAAGCTCCTCGTCGGTCAGCGTTTCGGTCGCGGCCCCGGTCTGCGCGGCCTCGGGGGCCTCCGCGGCAGGTTCGGCGGCGTTGGCGGCGCCCCCCGCCCACCCCCTGGCGAGGAGG
>CAZKKD010000277.1:0-6001 GCA_964553265.1 uncultured Planctomycetales bacterium
GGTGGGGGGTGCGGGGGGGGTGCGGGGCCGATCTGGGAAGCGCGGGGGTCGGGGTGCCGAAAGCGCTCCAACTGTGGCGGGGGGAGTGGACCGGGCCGCCCACGGTCCGTGTCCGGGCCGTGCCGCCGGAACCGATTGTGACGTAACTGCCGTCAAAGAACGAGCCATCTTCCAGGGTCAGGTTGGCGCACGAGGCGTCGCCGTTGCTGATGAGGGGATACCGGGCCACGCTGTAGGGAATCTCGACGTTGTCGCTGGAACTCGGCGGGTTGCTGGGCTCAGTGCCGTCACTGACTTTCTTCCAGTTGCTGGCGGTGTGCCAGTCGGTGCTGGTGTCGCCCACCCACTCCAGGTCCTCGGCCTGCACCGCACCTGCGCACAGCACGAGTGCGGTGACGAGGAAGACCGGGAGGCGCAGGAGAATCGGGAGTTGGCGTCGGTGCGTGGCTGTGAAGAGGTGCATCGAGTCTGGCTCCTTCGGCTTTCGCGGATACGGGAACGCTTGTAAAGCACGATCCCGTTGCGCAGGCGGTGCATCCCGAAATCGGGAAATCAGGCCCGCGACCCTGGTAACAGGCACGGGCTGTCCGGCCCGCTCCTTAAACCCTATTAGCGGCCGAAACCTATCTGGACTATCGCCCATAACCTGTTGATTGTCAAATGATTCGAGTGTTTCCGGAAACTGTTGGTCGTGCGGGATCGCGGCTTGTCGTTTGTCCCGCTATTGGGGCCGGATCAATTGCCCAAGGTTTGTCTTAAGTCAATCAATAGAAGCAAATTACGAGAAATCCATGATTCGGGACATTCAAAAGGCTTACGAAGTAGCAGAAATTGGCGTATGTCTCACAAAGAAAAAGGTTGGATTGTTGCGGTGCCAAAGCCGTGGCGGTTGCCGCCCGGGGAGAAGTTTCATCCGGGATGACTACACTTTATGGCTCTGCGAGGGCTTCTGCGCCGGGCAGGGCGCCATCCGGGGCGAGGTTTTCGACCGGTTCGATGACCCGCATGTGCCGCCAGGCGCCGCCCCGGTAGCGGAGGTAAAAGACGAGGCCCGCGATCATGACGTATCCGACCAGGATGCGCCACAGGTCCCAGACGTCGGCGCCTGCGTAATAGGCGAGGGTTGTCGGTGTCACCAGCAGGCCCCAGGCTATGCCCGTCCCGACCCACATGGCGAACCGGGTGTCGCCCGCACCCTTGATCGCGCTGGCGTACAGGATGAACGTTCCGTCAAAGACCAGGAACACGGCGATGTACCGCATCACCCGGCGCGCCATGACCAGCGCCTCGGCCTGCCCCGGATCGGCAGGTCGCGTGAAGAGTTGAAGATACAGATCCGGCCACAGGACAAAGGAGCAGGCCATGATCGCGAGATAGGCGTAAACGATCCGGCGTGCGCTGCGAACGGCGCGCTTTGCATGGCCGGTGTCCCTGCGGCCGACCGCCTGGCCCACCAGAATGCCGGTGGCCATGCCGATGCCGATCATGGGAATGAAGGCGATGGCGTTCATGGAAAAAGCGATGCTGGCCGCCTCGCGTGCCGTGTCTCCATAGCGTCCCAGCAGAAGGACAAACATGTTGAACGAAGCGACGTCAAGCAGGATCTGCGCCCCGTTCGGAAGGCCGAAACGCAGAACCCGGCGGAAGAGGCCCGCTTCGAAGAGGTGTTGCGGCCAGGCGCTGTAGCGGTCCCGGTTGTGGCGCCGCAGAAAGAGGACCAAGTACACGATTGGGCCGACGCCGGCCGCAATGACGGTGCCGAGTGCGGCGCCCCGGATCCCGAGCTCCGGCAGCCCCCAGTGGCCGTAAATGAGCAGGTAGTTGAGAAAGATGTTGAGCGCGGCCATGCCGCCCTCGCAGGCGGCCACGACCCAGGACTGTCCCCGCCCGGTCCAGAAGGACTCCAGCGCCGCGGTGATCAGCGGAAAGACGCTGAAGACCATGAGGACGCGGAAATAAGCCACCTGGGCGAGCTGGACGTCCGGCGCGTGTCCGGCCAGGGCGAAGAACGCGGGACCGAGGTCGGCCATGACGGCCAGAAGCAATCCGCCGATCAGCGCCACCCAGATGCCCTGCCAGACGCTCGGGCCCAGCCGGTCCGGTCGCTCGGCGCCGGTGTACTGGGCCACGAAGGTGGCGCAGTAGTGCGCCGTACCCATGAAGAGGCTCAGGCACATGAAGCTGAACAGCCCCGCGGGCAGCGAGGCCTGGATCGCGGTGGAAGAGTACTTGGCCAGCATCACGCGGTCGAAAAAGAGACGGACGGCATGTCCCGAGGCGGCCAGCATCAACGGCAACGCAGTGCGCAGCACGTCACGGACATCGCCTCGTGTGTTGGGCGGCAGGGCAGGGCGGGGCGGCATGGGGTTCCTCGGACAGCCCGCGAAGGTCCTAAGGCATTTGCGGACCGTTGGTTCTGTCAGTTCGGCTGATGGGTGGGGTTCAGGCCCTTGCGCCGTACCAGTTGCGGGCCCGTTCCTGCAGTCGTTCGCGCTTCGATTCTTCGTGAAGCACGCCGTACCGAATGGTCATCATCGCGGCGAGCCAGAACGGAAACGCACCCGGGCTTCCGGCGGAGAACATCCAGCTTTCGAAGCTCGCATTCAGGAGCCCTGCGAGATACAGGCCGGTCATGAGGACCGGCAGGCCGCTGTCGCGCAGGGCATTCTGCGGCGCGAATGCCGACAGGGCCTTGCGCAGCAGGCTGGCATGGAGGAGGACGACCACCGTCAGGCCGAGGAGGCCGAGGTCGATGAAGGTGTGCAGCAGGAAATTGTGCGGATAGGCGCCATAGTGCTCTTTGAATTCAAGCCGTCCGAAGGTTTCCTCCGTCGCCCCGAAGCCGTGGCCGAAGATCGGTCGTTCCCATCCTGTCCTCAGGGCCAGGCTCCAGGCTTCGCCGCGGCCGCCCAGGTCCGGGCTCTCCAGGCGTTCGGTAATGGTTTGAAAGCGGCCGGTCTCCGGAACCATGATGCTCCGCTCGCCGAGTGCGAATACGCCCACCATCCCTGCGAAGATCACGAAGCTCAAGCCCAGGAAGTAGACCGGCGCCAGGCGGAACGTAATGATCAGCAACGCACCGCTCAGGCCCAGCATGCTGGCGCGTGAGCCGCTGAGTAGCAGCAGGACGAAGCCCAGCAGCAGGCCGCCGCACCGGTAGGCCAGCCGGCCCAGCCCCTTATGCTTTTTCTCGGTCAGCAGCCACCCGTACAGAAGCGGCAGCGTCAGCATCACGACAAGTCCCAGCCCGCTCGGGTTGCCGCTGATCGCACGCAGGCGTACGCCGCTCCAGCCCGATCCGCTGGACCACAGGGAGTAGGCCAGCTCGCCGAGGTAGAGCAGGGGCGTCAGCTTGGCGGCGAAGCGGATCAGGTCGAGGCGGCTCTCCTCCGACGTGGTCTGGCGCCAGAAGTAGAGGAAGACCGCTACGAAGAACATGATGAGCGATACGCTGCGCTGGAAGGTCAGTGACGGGTCGACCGAATAGAGGGAAGAGCTGAGCGCCAGCACCAGGAACGCCAGCACCGTCAGGTGCGTGCTGGTCAGGCGAACCCGGAGCTGCTTGGTGAACGCCCAGGAGCCGAGCTCCTTGAAGACAAGAGCACCGAACACGGCCCAGCGGAGCTTCAGCGCCAGAATCTTCACCGGGTGGATGTGCGAGTCCGCACTCAGGAGGCAGAGCACCAGCAGAAGCACCGGCAGGCGGTAGGGGCTGCGCAGGACCAGGATGAGCATCAGCAGGCCGACCGAGGCCATGAGCGCGAATTCGGCCTGTCCGCGGACAACCGCATAGGCGGCCGGGCCCGCGATGGCCGCCGCGAAGAGGGCGATCAGGACGATGTGGTACAGCCGGTTCGACATGCTCCATCCCTCCGCAACCGGCCAAGGCCGGCCTGCGTGGAAGTGCCCGCCGTGCGCTCGCACCTCCTGCCGTCTGCGGTGCGCGGCACGCAGCGGAAAGGCGCCGGAAAGGAACGCGGCGCCTGGCATGCGTCACGGAGTTGGGGGCGTGCCCGTGCCGGCCGCCACTGCAGGGCCTGCCCGGTTGCCGGCCCGATCCAACAGCGTCGCATCGTACGCAAGTGTACGGGAGTAAGCGCGGCAAGTCAAACGCATCCCCAAATATGCCTGTCCCAAGCGGATGCGAATCCGGGGGAACGTTGTCCCCGGTGGGGTGCGGGTGCCGTTTCCGTTCTGCTTTCCGATGAAAGGGGAGCGGAATGTAGACCGGTTTGCCGCTTTTTGCCCAACGGACACTACCGGGACGCGGGGCATCCGCGTATAATGCGGGGCTGTCGTGTCTGCGGAACGCCGGGCGCCGGGCACGAGCGCCCGTTCCGCTGTTGCATGCCGGATCGGCTGCGGGCGGCTCCGGCGGAGTCGGGACAGCTTTGGAGAACGAGCCATGTGTGGAATCGTGGGCTATGTGGGTGCGGGCGATCCCCTGTCGGCGGTGCTCGACGGGCTGCGCAAGCTGGAATACCGCGGGTACGACTCCGCCGGACTGGCGGCGCTCGGAAAGGATGGACTGCTGCTGGCGCGGGGGGTGGGCCGGGTCGACGCGCTCGCCGCGCGCGCGCCGGCGCCGGACGGGATCGCGCTGGCGGTGGGGCATACCCGCTGGGCGACCCACGGCAAGCCGACCGAGGAGAACGCCCACCCCCACCAGAGCGCCGACGGCCGCATCGCCCTCGTCCACAACGGGATCATCGAGAACTTCGCCCAGCTCCGGCAGATGCTGGAGGCCGACGGCGTGGTCTTCCAGAGCCAGACCGACAGCGAGGCGGTGGCCCACCTGGTCGCCAAGCACTACGACGGCGACCTGGTCGCCGCGGTGGAGGCGACCATTGCCCAGCTCGACGGGACCTTCGCGCTCGGCGTGGTGGCGGTCGACCAGCCCGACCTCATTGTCGGGGCGCGGCGCGGTTCGCCGCTGGCGGTGGGGATTGCCGACGGCGCCGCCATCCTCGCCAGCGACGCGATGCCGATCCTCCCGTTCACCAAGCGCACCATTTTCCTGGAGGACGACCAGGTGGCGGTGCTGCGCGCGAACGAGGTCGTCATCCGCCACAACGGCGCCCCGGTGGAGGTGGCGCCGGTGGAAATCGACTGGGATGCCGAGGCCGCCGAGATGGGCGGCTATCCGCACTTCATGCTCAAGGAGATCCACGAGCAGCCCGCCATGCTGGAGAAACTGGTGCGCACGCGCATCCTCGATCCCGGCCAGAGCGGCGCCGGCGGGGCGAAGCCGCGCTTCGACCTCGACGGCATCCACTTCGGCCCCGACTACGTGCGGGACATCAGCCGCGTCGTCCTGGTCGCGCAGGGAACCGCCTATCACGCCGCCATGGTCGGACGGAACATGCTGGAGCGCGTCATGCGCGTCCCGTGCGCGGCCGAGTACGCGAGCGACTTCCGCTACCGCGATCCCATCCTCGATCCGTCGGTCCTCGTCATCGCCATCACCCAGTCCGGCGAGACGCTGGACACGCTCGAGGGGTTGCGCCTGGCGCGGCAGCAGGGCTGCCGGGTGCTGGCGGTGGTGAACGTCGTGGGCAGCTCCATCGCGCGCGAAGCCGACGACGTCTTCCAGATGCACATGGGCCCGGAGATCGGCGTCGCGTCGACCAAGGCGTTCACCGGCATGATTGCGAGCCTCTACCTCGTGGCCATTCACCTGGGCCTGACCCGCGGCACGCTCTCGGCCGCGGAGGCGCGCCGCCGGGTGGCCGACCTTTCGGGGATCGGGCCGCGCTGCGAGGCCGTCCTCGGCACCGAGCCGTACATCCGGCGCATTGCGCTCAAGTACACCGAGGCGCAGAACGCGCTCTTCCTCGGCCGCGGCACGGGCTGGCCGATCGCGATGGAGGGGGCGCTGAAGCTGAAGGAGGTGAGCTACAACCACGCCGAGGGCTACAACGCGGCCGAGATGAAGCATGGCCCCATTGCCCTCATCGACGAGAACATGCCCGTGGTGGTCATCGCGCTCAAGGGGCGTCGC
>CAZKKD010000278.1:0-5982 GCA_964553265.1 uncultured Planctomycetales bacterium
GGGGCAGGGTTTTCCGGTTCCCCTTCTGGGGGTTGGCGGACTCGTTGCCGGCGCAGCAGCAGCAGCCGTGCCTCCGGGCGGTGTCGTTGCGGCCGTCCTTCGTATAGGCGAGCCCCCCCTTCCCGCCGAGGGGGGGCCCCGCCAGCTCCGCCTCCGGGCCGTGGGTCTTGAGCGACCGGATGGTGTAGATGGTGCGGAAGATCTCGTGCTCGCGCGGAATGGTCTCCAGCGCGCGCTCCGGGAAGATGGTCCGCATCTCCCGCCGGAACGACGCGTCCCACTGCTTGCTGCTGCAACCCGCGCTCGCCAGCAGAAACCCGCCCCGCTCCAGGTAGCGCCGCAGGTTGGTCCGCTCCGACTCCAGCAGGCTGAACGACCCTTCTCCGGTCATGATGGCGAACGGAAAGCGGAAGAGCTCCTCCCCCGCCAGCTTGACGGGCTTGAACTTGCGCGCGGTGTTGATGGTGCTGTCGCGGGCCACCGCGGCGAGAAAGCTGTCGCTGAAACAGACCGAGCTCCGCGTGCCGGCGTAGATGAGGTTCGCGCACTGGATGGCGTCGCCTTCCCCGGCCGGCCGTGCGCGGTCGCCCGCCGGCGGCGCCATGCGGGCCGCGGGATCCGCCGGCGCACCGTCCCCGGCGCCCAGGCCCCACCCGGCCGCCAGCACGGCAGCGAGAATCGCCACCCCCGTCCGCAGCGCCAGGCGCCCGCCCGTCGTTCCGTCGTTTCGCATGGGTCTACTCCTCCTGTTCGGCCAGCACCCGGAAGTACTCGCCCACCAGATCCCGGTACCGGAGCGGGAAGGGCGCGTCGCGCTGCAACCGCACGCGCGGCGCCGTCTGCGGCGCGTCGAGGAGCGGGTCGGCCGCATCGGTCGCCGCCGTCTCGTGACGTTCGCCCTGACCGCTGCCCCGGTTGCCGCCCCGCCGGCCGCCGGCCTGCCGGCCGGCCACCTGCACGTCGGGGCCGTAGAGCCCCACGTCCCGCCCGACAAGCCCGTACCCCGCCTCGCCGGACTGCCCGCCGCGGTTCTGCATCGCGTTCTTGATCTGCTGCAGCGAATTCCCCATCTGTTTCTGGATCTGCGGCTGGAAGGCGGCCGCATTCCCGCCCTGCCCCTGGATGCCCTCCCCTTCCTCGACGAGGGCCATCATCTTCTCCGCGGCGGACGCGGCGGCGCGTTGCCCGCGCGGCCCGTCCATCGCCCCGAACCCCTCGACCGCTTCGGCCAGATCGGGGGCGATCTCCGCTTTTCCGACCCGGTGGACAAAGTCCGTGGCGCCCAGGCGGAGCTGGTCGAGTTCGGGCCGCTCCGGCAGCGCATCGATGAGCTCCGGCATGCGTTCCAGCCAGGCGTCCAACTCGTCCCGGATGCGGGCCTCGTCTTCGGCAATCGCCTTGCACTCCATCTGCTCCAGGCGGCTCTTCACCTCCATGTCCGCGAACCGCTTCGCCAGCCGGGCCAGTTCCTGCTGGCGCAGGGCCAGGCGCGTGTAGGCGTCCGCTTCGGCCAGGAGGCGCGCGACCGAGGCGATCTGCGCCGCCGGCTGGGCGACCGCCTCATCGGTCTCGCCCGCCATCCGCCGAAGCACCTTCGCCGCCTCGCCCATCGCCTCCGCGTCCGGCGCCCCACCGCCCGCCATCGCCTCCTTGAACGCCTGCTCCGCGGCCTCCAGGGCCGCCTTCTGCGCATCGAAGTGCTCCCGGAACGCCTCCTCGACATCGAAGAGCGCCGGCTGCTTCATGAGCCCTTCCAGGTTCGTGCGGTAGCGCGCCAGCTCTTCGGCCAGCGCCTCGGCTTCCCGGCGGAGCTTGCCGGCCTCTTCCGGGTCGAGGTCCCCGGCCGCCAGCTCGTCGCGGAGCCCCTCCGCCCGCTCGGCCATCCGGCGCATGTGCTCGGCGAGCCCCAGGTAGCCTTCGAACAGCGCGTCCTGCGCGGCCCGCTGTTTCAGGAGATCGCGGTACTCCGTTTCCGAAATGACCTGGATCGAGTACATCCGGCTCGTCGCGACGTGCGGCCCCCCGGGCCAGTTGTCGGTCGCTTCGAAGAAGTAGTCGATCCGGTCCCCCGGCCGGACGCCCAGGTCCCGGAGCGCAAAGGCGCCCGCGCTCGTCACCTTCCGCTGCAGCGTCGTCCCCTCCAGCGGCATCGCCACCGCGCGCTCCACGCTGTCGTTGAAGCCCCGCAGCCACAGCACCGCGCTCACGCCATAGTCGTCCTCGGCCCGCACCTGGACGGGGATGGTATAGTCCGGCGTAGCCACCGCGTGCCGGCCCGGCTCGATGACGTCGATGCGCGGGGGCCGATCCGGTTGGATGAGGATGCGTCCCTGCCGCGGTTCCCGGCTCTCGAGCCCGTCGACGTCCGCGATCGTCACCGCCCAGGCCATCCCCTCCTCGACGACGAACGTGCCTTCGACCCGCTGATCCGTCTCCGCGGCCACGCCGAGCGTCACGGTGCGCGCCTCGCCCCCCATGAGCGGCGTCAGGCGGAGCGCCCCGCCCCGGAGCGGCCGGTTGCTCGTCACCCGGACGGCCAGGCGCGTCCCCGCCGGCACGCGGAGTTCTTCGGCGTCCAGCGAACCGCTCTTCGGCCGGAGCCCCGTGTAGGCGGGGAACGTCTGCGTCGCTTCCAGCGCCGCGATCTGCGGCGTCGTGCGGATGCCGATGCGGTACCGGCGGCTGCGCGCCCGGCCGTCGGTCACCCAGTAGACCGTCCCCGCCCGGAGGTTGGCCAGCGTCTGAAAGAACGAACGGTCCGGCGCGCGGAACATGACGGTCCGCGAGTGCTCGCCCCCGCTCTCGGCCACCAGCCACAGGCGCTCCACCGGCGCGCCCCCGGCCACGGCCCGGATCTCGCACTGCCCGCCGTACAGCACCTCCGTGTCCTTCGGCTGGACGTCCAGCACCAGCCGGCTGTATGGCGGATGGTCGCCCTCCGGATCCAGAAAGCGCGGCAGCACCGCGTCGAAGACGCTTCCGTACAGCCCCGTCCCCGCCAGCCAGAGCGCCGCGGTCAGGCATGCGGCCAGCGCCGCGCCCGCCACGCCCGTCCGGACCACCGGCCAGACCGCCGCGGCCGCCGCTCGCGTCCGCCCGCGCTCGACCGCCTGCCGCCGCAGCGCCTCGCCCACCGCGTCGTCGCAGGACCGCCGGGAGAGCTCGACCGCATTGGTGAGCGTCGTACCCAGCATTGGGTCGCGCCGTTCGAACGCGCGCGCCAGCGCCCGCCCCGAAAGGCGCCGCAGGCGGAGCCCGCCGCCCGCCAGCGCCCCCAGCACGCCCGCGCCCAGGATCAACGGCAGCGCCGCGCGCCGCGCAGCGGGCAGGAAGACCGCCGCGTCCAGGACCACCGCCGCCGGGAGCAGCACCCCCGGCGCCGCCGCCACCAGCAGCGCAGCCTCCACGGCCCGCAGCGCCAGCGCGGTCCGCCGCGGTCCGTCCAGCACGTTCCCGGTTCCGGCCTGCGGTCGCCATGCACTCACAGGAGGCCCTCCCGCCGCCGAAGCGCCCACTCCCCGCCCAGACACGCCAGGAGCGCAGCAAAAATCCACCAGCGGTCCCAGAGCGAGCGCTTCTCCTCGGCCAGGCGGCGCGCCGCGCGCCAGCGCTCGACAATGCCCGGCAGGTCCGCAAGCTCGTCCGCCGAGAGCACCCGGCCGTCCGAAATGCGCGCCAGCCGCCCCATCGCCTCCGGATCGGCCGAGAGGATGCGGTTCTCCGTCGACGCGCTCGCCACCTCCACCGTCATGGTCAGCGTCTCCGGCGCGCCCACGTTGTTCTGCAGCTCCACGGTGTACTCGCCGGGCTCGAACGGTCCCGCTTCGGCGAGGTACACCCCGCCCCGTTCCCGGCGCGGTTCCACCGTCGCCTCCCCGTCGGGGCCGCGCACCACCAGCTTCGGACGGTATGCCTCGGGGTCCAGGCCGCGCGTCCGGATGAGAAAGGCCATCGGCTCCTCGTCGGTGTACAGGCGCCGCTGGCTGCGGAGCGCCACGTCCGCGCCGGCCCGGAAGTCGCTGCCCGACAGCATCCAGCGCAGCATCGCGCTCCAGAACCGGCCGTAGACCGCCTCGTCCTCTTCGCGCCCCTTCTCCCGGAACGCCCAGCGCCAGAGCCCGCCCGCGTTCACCGTCGCGACGCGCCCGAGCCCGTAGAGGTGCCACCCCCGGCCCCCCCTGGCCCCCGCCTCGCCCGGCCCCGCCCGCCCCCGGCCCACGCCCAGCGGCTTCGCGCCCATCGTGGCGTTCACGCGATCGAGCGCCGGCAGGCGCGCCGCGACGCTCTCCAGGTCCCCGCTGCCGCCGAGCTCGAAGATCGGGGCGCCTTCCGCTTCCGCCGTCGCCACCAGTCGCACGCCGTACTCGTCCCCCGCCGACCAGACCACCGGCTCCAGCTTTGCCAGCGGACCGAAGCGCTCCCCGTACGGCCGGCCCCGCGTAAAGACAAGCCCGCCCCCGTGCCGCGCCACGAAGTCGGTAACGTGCGCTTCGGTGTCCGCGTCGAAAAACGCTTCGCACCCGCGACCGAACATGAGGATGTCGAACTGCCGGAACGCCTCCGCCGTGCGCGGAAAGAGGTCCTTCTCCTCGCGCCGCTGCTCGCCCGCGCGCGAGACCACGGCGAACTGGCGGTCCGGCCCGAGCCGGTAGATCGCCGTCAGGTCCACCCGCGGGTCGCGCTTGAGCGCCTGCACCAGGAACTTCGTGTCCCAGTGCGGCCGCCCCTCGGCCAGCAGCACGCGCACCTTCCGGCCCACCACCCGCAGAAAGACCGACCGCTCGTTGTTCCGCGTCTCCGCCTCCTCCGGCTCCGGCGGCACGCGGAAGACGTACCGGTGCTCGCCCGCGTCCGGTGCGGTGACGACCGCCTCCACCCGCGCCGAACCGTCCGGCCCCGGCAACGCCTCCAGGCGCTCCAGCACCTTGCCGTCGCGCAACAGTTCCAGCCCGAAGCTCCGCGTCGGATAGCCCACCTGCCGCAGCGTCGCCGAGAGGGTCACCTCCGACCCCGCAAAGGCCAGCGTCTCGGCCGCAGGCGTCTCCAGCCACAGGTCCCGCCGCGGCACCGTTCCGCCCAGCGTCCAGGTCCAGACCGGCACCGATCGCGCCAGCGCCAGGTCGGCCGCGTCCGCGACCGCGCTGCCGGTCTCCCGGCCGTCGGTCACCAGCAGGATCCCCGCCTGCGACGGGCGCGACGCCTGGTCGCCCACCGCCGCCAGGACGGCCTCGCCGATGCGGCTCGCGCGCCCCTCGGCGGACGACAGCGCCTCCAGCGTCGTGGGGGCCGCCGCCGCGTCGAAGCGGCGGAGCTCCACCTCGAACGCGCCCTCCAGCGTCGCCAGCACCGTATCGCCCAGCCGTGCCCGCGCCGCCGCCAGCCGCGACTGGCCGTCCACATCCTGCACGCCCATGCTGCCCGAGGTGTCCACCAGCACCACCAGCGTCGGCCGGCCCGGCTCCTTGCGCGGCAGAAGCGCCGTCGGGTTGAGCGCCGCCCAGACGAGCAGCCCCACCGCCGCCACCCGCAGCACCAGCGGCGCAATCTGCCGCCCCGCCGGCGCCTGCCCGCGTTCGCGGAGCATGCGCACGAGCGCGGCCACCAGCAGGATCGCCGCCACCCCCACCACGCCGCGAATGCCCCAGGCCGGCAGAAAGGTCCAGTTCATGCCGCCCCTCCCGCCGTCCGCCGCCGCGCCGTACTCCGCCAGACGGCCAGCACCAGCATCTCGAGCGCGAGGCACGCGGCCGCCGCACCCAGCAGCCACGGCCAGAGCCGCGTGGGCGCCCCCGCCCGGGCCAGCTGCCCCCCCGCGTCCAGCCCCGTCCCGCCGCCGCCGTCCCCGCTGGCGGTCCGGTCCAGGATGGCGTCCAGCCGGACCGGCCGGGTGTCGCTTCCGCGCGCGCCCCCGTTCACCCCCCCGATCGCCAGCCCCCCCCCCCCCCCGCCGCCCCTGTCGACCCCCCGCCGCTGCGCCGGCGC
>CAZKKD010000279.1:0-5925 GCA_964553265.1 uncultured Planctomycetales bacterium
CGGTGCCCTTGAACTCCTCGAAGATGACCTCGTCCATGCGGCTGCCGGTGTCGATGAGCGCGGTGGCGATGATGGTGAGGCTGCCGCCGCCCTCGATGTTGCGCGCCGCGCCGAAGAAGCGCTTCGGTTTCTGGAGCGCGTTGGCGTCGATGCCGCCGGAGAGAATCTTGCCCGAGTGCGGCGCCTCGGTGTTGTACGCGCGGCCGAGGCGGGTGATGCTGTCGAGGAGGATGACCACGTCCTTGCCGTATTCCACCATGCGCCGGGCCTTCTCGATCACCATCTGGGCCACCTGGACGTGGCGGCTGGCCGGCTCGTCGAAGGTGGAGCTGATCACCTCGCCGTCGACGGAGCGCTGCATCTCGGTCACTTCTTCCGGGCGTTCGTCGATGAGGAGGACGATGAGCGAGGTGTCCGGCGCGTTGGCGGTGACGGCGTTGGCGATCTGCTGCAGGAGGACGGTCTTGCCCGTGCGCGGCGGCGCCACGATGAGCGCGCGCTGCCCCTTGCCGATGGGGGTGACGAGGTCGACCACCCGCGTCGACCACTTGTCCGTGGCCGTCTCCAGGATAAAGCGCTCCTCCGGAAAGAGCGGCGTGAGATCGTCGAAGATGACGATGTCCTTCAGCTTCTCCGGTTCCTCGTGGTTGATCGCCTCCACCTTGAGAAGGGCGAAGTACTTCTCCTTCTCCTTCGGGGGGCGGATCTGCCCGCTGACGGTGAGGCCCGTGCGCATGCCGAAGCGTGCGATCTGGCTCGGGCTGATGTAGATGTCGTCGGGGCAGGGGAGGTAGTTGAAGTTCGGGCTGCGCAGGAACCCGTAGCCGTCGGGCATGATCTCCAGCACGCCTTCGCCGAAGAGCAGGCCGTTCTGGCTGATCCGGTTCTTGATGATGGCGAAGATGAGCTCCTGCTTCGACATGCCGGCGATGCCGCCGATCTCTTCGCTCTTGGCGAGCTTGCGCAGTTCGCTGACGGTCATGCCCTTGAGCTGGCTGATGTGCAGCTCGCCGCGCTTGATCTCCTCGTAGACCTTGTCCTGCAGTTGTTCGCGTTCCTGGCGCTGCTTGGGCGAGAGGATGGCGTTGAGGCGTTCCTGCTCCTCTTCGGCTTCCTTCTCGCTCAGCACGCGTTCGGTGGGCTGCTGTGCTTCGTTTGTTTCGGCGGCCTTGGACTCCTCCGCCGCCTTGCGCGTTCGTTTTGCCGCTTTCTTGGCGCCTTTGGCCTTCGCCACGACAGTCGTCTCCTTCAATAGCGGATGGTTCGTTTTGTTCAGGGGTTTATGGGTCCGGGTGTCCCGTTCTCCTCGGGAACATTTATGTCGAAGCGCACAGGCGCCGATAGACAGCTTCGGCGGCGCGGCGCAGATCGTTCTCGTCTCCGGTGTTCTCCACCACCTCGTCGGCGCGCCGTCGGCGCTCCTCTTCGCCCAGCAGGAACGCGTCGCGCCGGGTGGCCTCGCCCGGCGTCCAGCCGCGCGCGGTCCGGCACCGTTCCTCCCGCAGGGGGAGGGGGGCCTCGACGGTGACCACGTGGTCGACCAGGTCCCGGGCGCCGGCCTCGAAGAGCGTGGCCGCTTCCAGCACCACCGGGCGCGCGTCGGTTTCGCGCAGGTCCGCCAGGCGTCTGCCCAGCCGCCGGCGGAGCGCCGGATAGACCACCTCCGTGTGCCGCCGCAGCGACTCCGCGTCCCGGAAGACCCGTTCGGCCAGCGCTTGTCGGTCGGCCCGTCCGTCGTCGGTCAGGATGTCCCCGCCGAAGCGGCGGACCAGTTCGTCCCGGACCCGGGGCTCGTCCAGCACGGCGTGCGCTTCTGCGTCGGCGTCCAGCACGCGTGCGCCCAACGTCTCGAGGTGGCGGACGAAGACGGACTTGCCCGCCCCGACGCCGCCGGTGACGGCGAGGACGGGAACCATCACTTCGCGTCCAGCCAGTTGGGGCCCGCGCCGAGGTCGACGGCCAGCGGCACGTCCAGTTCCAGGGCTCCTTCCATCTCCTCCCGGACCAGGGCCGCCACCGGCTCGTGTTCGTCGGGAGGGCATTCCAGGACCAGTTCGTCGTGGATCTGCAGCAAGAGGCGCGCCCGAAGGCCCTCGGTGTGCAGTCGTCGATGCATGTTGACCATGGCGGTCTTGATCAAATCCGCCGCCGACCCCTGGATACGGGTGTTGACCGCCACGCGCTCGGCCTGACTGCGCCGGGTCTTGTTGCTGCTGGCAATCTCGGGGATCTCGCGGCGTCGGCCGCGGAGAGTGGTAACATACCCGTTTGTGCGCGCGGTTTCAATGGTCTTCTGCAAAAAGGATTCCACCCCGCGGAAGTGGCCGAAGTAATCGTCGATGAATTCCTGGGCTTCGGACCGGGCCATGCCGGTCGTGCGGCTGAGGCCGAAGGCGCTCTGCCCGTAGACGATGCCGAAGTTGATCGCCTTCGCGGCGCGCCGCTGATCCGCGGTCACCGCGTCCGGGTCGATGTCAAAGACGGCCGCGGCCACCGCGCGGTGGATGTCTTCCCCGGCTTCGAAGGCCTCGCGGAGCGCCGGGTCCCCGCTGTCGTGGGCGAGCACGCGCAGCTCCACCTGGCTGTAGTCGGCGGCGATCAGGACCCATCCTTCCGCGGGGACGAAGGCGGCCCGGATGCCGCGCCCCTCCTCGGTCCGGACCGGGATGTTCTGCAGGTTCGGGTCGCTGCTCGAAAGCCGTCCGGTGGCGGTGCCGGTCTGGTGGAAGGTGGTGTGGAGCCGCCCCGTCTCCGGGTGGACAAGCTGCGGCAGCGCATCGATGTAGGTGTTCTTCAGCTTGGTGTACATCCGGTGCTCCAGCACCCGCTTGGGCAGCGAGCGCTTCGGATGGTCCAGGTGCGCCAGTTCCTGCAGGACAGCCTCGTCGGTGCTGCGGCTGGTCTTGGTCTTGCGGATGACGGGGAAGTCGAGCTCGTCGAAGAGGAGTTCGGACAGCTGCTTCGGGCTCGCGATGTTGAACTCCCGGCCGGCGAGGTAGTGGATCTCTTCGGTCAGCCGTTCGAGCTGCCGGTCCATGTCGCCGCTCATGCCGGCCAGGCACTCGGTGTCGAGGCGGATGCCGGTGGCCTGCATCGCGGTCAGGACTTCGTTGAGGGGCAGTTCCAGCTCGGCGAGGAGATCCTGCAGGTTCTTCTCGTCCAGTGCTTCGCGCAGGGGCGGCTCCAGCCGCAGCGCCACGTCGGCGTCTTCGGCCGCGTAGTCGGTGATGCGGTCCAGCGGCACCTCGTCCATGCGTTTCTGGTTCCGGCCCTTGCCGATCAGGTCGCTGATCGGGATGGTCGCGAGGCCGAGGTGGCGTTCCGCCGCGGCGTCCAGACTGTGCCCGCGCAGGTGGCCGTTGACGAGGTGGCTGGCCAGCATGCTGTCGAAATCGATGCCCTGCAGCGCCAGACCGGCCCGCTGCAGGACCAGCGCGTCGTACTTCAGGTTGTGCCCGGTCTTCGTGATCGCCGGGTCGGCCAGGATCTCGCCGAGCGCCTCCAGGGCGTCGGCGCCCAGCACCGTCTCTCCCTCCGGGGCGCGGAAGGGAAGGTAATACGCCGTCTCCGGGGTCCAGGCGAAGCTGATGCCCACCAGGTCCGCCTGCATCGGGTCGGTGGAGGTGGTCTCGGTGTCGACGGCGACGTGCCGCACCGTCCGCAGATCGGCCAGGAACGCCTCGAAGAGCGCCGGCGTATTGACCAGGCGGTAGTCGCGCGCCGCCTGCAGCACCTTGCGCTGCGTGGCCGGGTCGCCCAGGTCGCGCTTGAGGCTGGTGAAGCCCAGTTCGTCGTAGAGGGCGAGGAGGCGTTCGAGATCCGGCTCGTGGTGACGGCAGGCCTGCAGGTCCAGCGTCACCGGGGCGTTGTGGGCGATGGTGGCGAGCTCCCGGCTGAGGCGCGCGTCCTCGGCGTGGGTGCGCAGGCTTTCGCCGCGCTTGCCCTTGATGGCGTCGGCGTGGGCCAGCACCTCGTCGAGGCTGCCGTACTCGGCGATCAGCTTCGCCGCCCCCTTCTCGCCGATGCCGGGCACGCCCGGGATGTTGTCCGAGGTGTCCCCCCAGAGCCCCATGACGTCCGGCAGGAGGGCGGGCGGATAGCCCTTCTTCTCCGCGAAGGCATCCGCGTCGGTCATCTCGTCCTTGCGCGGGTCGTACATGCGTACGTCCGGGGCCAGGAGCTGGCCGAGATCCTTGTCGCTGCTGACGAGGACGGTCTCCAGATCGTGCGTGCGCGCCTGCTCGATGAGCGTCGCGAGCACGTCGTCGGCTTCGTAGCCCTCCTGCAGATGCACCGGAATGCGCATCGCCTCCAGGATCTCCATGATGATCGGGATCTGGTCCAGAAGTTCCTGCGGGGTGGGCTTGCGCGTGGCCTTGTACTGGTCATAGCGTTCGTGGCGGAAGGTGGGGCCCGGGGCGTCGAAGGCGACGGCGAGGTAGTCGGGTTCGTGGCGCTTGATGGTATCGAGGAGGGTGCGGGCGAAGCCGTACGCCGCATTGGTCGGCCGCCCGTCCGGCGCCGTCAGGCCGTCGATGGCATAGAAGGCGCGGTAGGTCTGCGCGTGGCCGTCGATGAGGAAGAGCGTTTTCGCCATGGCGAAAGGAATCCGGGACGAGGATGTGGGCGCCGGAAAGGCGCGATGCGGAACCGTCGGGTCCGTTCTATGGGCGTGTGCGCCGTGGATGCATTGTGCCCGAAAACGTCGCAGGGCGGTCTCATTGTTGTCCGGGAGATGCGGAGGCCTGCTTCCGGTGGCGGGAAGCCGCGCCCGATCCGGCGGATACGGACACAGACCACGTTCGGTCTGCGATGGTGCGTTGCCGATTCCCGGGATGAAATGCCGTTGCGCGAGCGCGCACGCGACAGGTCCTGCTCGGCGCTATCGCGGGAACTATACCCCCCCGTCGCACGGTGTCAAGCAGTTTTCCGCGTCGCGCACTCCAATATTCGCGCGGTCGCGCCGCCTGGCGCCCCCGTCTCTCGGGGCGGACCGACCTCGGGTCAGGCGGCAGGCGCCGGGGAAGGGCGGTGGAATAGCTGTGGAATTCGGGAAAGAATTTTTTGCGCTCAGTGCGTCGGGACACCTGAGACAGGGAAATGTGTATCCTGTTTGAATACGGTGAATTAGGACGATTTCCGGAAAGGAGCCAAGGCTCCAGTCCATCCTGTTGTTGTTCTCGTAAGTGGTTGAAAAAAAACAAGATGCACACATTTGTTTCCGTGGGGATCCGGTGAGGGGTGGGCCTTTTGCGATTGACAATGGAATCCACCGGACTATAATCCGTGTTTTGGTTGGATCAAGTGGTGGCGCAACCGGCAGTTCCCAATGTGTTCGGGCGGTGGTGCAACGCCGGGAGGGGCACGTGAACGCGACCTTGCGCGCGGTCTGTAACCTGCTGAAAAGCGAGGCCAGCGATGTCCAACGCGCGGCGGCGATCGTGCTCGGGCGTGTCGGCGCGTCCGACGCGGCGGTGAGCAAGACGCTCGGCGAAGCGCTGGCGCGCACGACGCGGCCGGAGGTTGCCGACGCGATTCTCGCCGCCCTGGTGGAAAATCCTCACGAACAATCGGTCCGTCATCTTCTCGACGCGCTGGAAAACGAGGCCGTCCCCCGCGAGGGCGTGCTCGACGCAGTGGCCGGGGCGGGCCCGAAGGCGCTGCCGGCGCTTCGCAAAGCCTTTGCCGAGGCCTCGTTGGAGGTGCAGGTGGGCATTGCCGAGGTGGCGCCGCGCATCTGCAACGATCAGGCGAGCGCCTTTCTCATCGACCTGCTCCAGGCCGAAGCGATGGAGGTGGTGCGCGCGGCGGTGCATTCCCTGCGCGAAAGCATCGGCGCCTACAACAAGAAAGAAGCCAACCAGCTCTTCCAGCGGCCCAAGGCCGGCCTGCAGAACAAGGAGGTGCTGGTCCGGCATTCGGCGG